>JAJBTS010000155.1 GCA_020860885.1 Bacteroidales bacterium | reverse complement strand
TAATGAGAGAGATAAATTAATGAGAAGCTATGAAAGACTGAGGAATGATATCCAAACTTATGAAAACAATATTGGCTTCTTATCTGTATCTTCAAAAGGCGGTGGAGGATTAGTAAAAGAAATGCAAAGGAAAATTGAGAGCCTGAAAGACGAATTGGTTCTTATTGAAAAGAAAATCGAAGTTATCGATCAGAATCTGGAAGCAGATAATAAATGAAAATAGGAATTCTTTCCTCCGGAGGAGATTGTCCTGGTATAAATGCTACCATTCGGGGAGTAGGAAAAACTGCTATTTCTCATTATGGAATGGAGGTTATTGGAATTAAAGATGGATTTCAAGGACTCCTTAAAAAAGACTATACACCTCTAAATGCCAAATCCTTATCAGGTCTCTTAAACCTAGGAGGCACTATACTCGGAACTTCCAGAGAAAAGCCTTTTAAAAATTTGCTGAAAGGAGAAAAAGATGATAAACCACAAATTATTATTGACAGCTACAATGAGCTGGGATTGGACTGTCTGGTTTGCATCGGAGGAAATGGAACTCAAAAAACAGCCTATAGAGTGTCCCAATTAGGATTGAATGTCATCGGTATTCCTAAAACTATTGATAACGATATTTGGGGAACAGATATTACTTTCGGCTTCAATTCTGCAGTAGATATCGCTACGGAAGCTATTGACCGCATACATTCTACTGCAAGCTCACATAAAAGAGTAATGGTTATCGAACTTATGGGCCATAAAGCCGGATGGATTACTTTATATGCCGGGATGGCAGGAGGAGCTGATGTTATCTTGTTACCCGAATTAGGATATAACATTGGAAAGGTTAATGAGGCAATTATTAACCGTGCCCAACAAGGCAAACACTTTTCTATTGTTGCCGTCGCTGAAGGTTTAGAAGTAAAAGGTAAAAAAGGAAAACCCGCAGGATATTTATCTCAACTGATTGAAAAAGGAACAGGGATAGAAACACGGGAAACGATATTAGGATATGTCCAAAGGGGAGGAAGTCCTTCTGCTTTTGACAGAAACCTGGCAACACGACTAGGAGGGCATGCAACAGAGTTAATAGCAAATAAACATTTCAATCGGATGGTAAGCTTAAAATCAGACCAAATAACTTCCATTCCTCTGGAAGAGGTAGCAGGCAAATTAAAAATAGTCACTCCCGATCACGACTTAATCACACAAGGAAAACGAATGGGTATTTCTTTCGGAATTTGAATTTACTTTTTTCTTTCTAAAGCCTTACTAATCACTCACAAAAATGAAAAAAATTACGTATATTTGCATTCCTTGAAAATCTCATATGAAATCCGAAGACTTAGAAGATATTATAAATAACGAAAATTCTGAAAATGGACATTCTGAATATAAAGTCCCTGAAAATAATGAGGGAATAAATCGTCATGTCCTTTCCGGAATGTACAAAGATTGGTTCATGGACTATGCTTCGTATGTAATTACAGATCGTGCCGTTCCTCACATTAACGACGGATTGAAGCCTGTACAACGAAGAATTCTGCATGCGATGAAACGTAAAGATGATGGCCGCTACAATAAAGTAGCAAATATTGTCGGAGAAACCATGCAGTTCCATCCTCACGGAGACCAATCTATTGGAGGTGCGCTTGTTCAGTTAGGGCAAAAGGATTTGCTTATCGACTGCCAGGGAAACTGGGGAAATATTCTTACCGGTGATGGGGCAGCAGCTCCCCGGTATATCGAGGCCCGATTATCCAAATTTGCATTGGATGTTGTATTTAATCCCAAAACAACAGAATGGAAATTATCTTACGATGGCAGAAACAAAGAACCCATCACCCTTCCTCTTAAATTCCCTCTTTTATTGGCACAGGGAGGAGAAGGAATCGCTGTCGGCCTACAGTCAAAAGTACTTCCTCATAATTTTAATGAATTATTAGATGCCAGCATCTCTTATCTGAACAATGAAGAATTTAGTTTATATCCTGACTTTCAGACAGGAGGATATATTGATGTATCAAAATATAACGACGGGGAACGTGGAGGTTCAGTAAAAGTTCGTGCAAAAATCAATAAAATAGATAATAAAACTCTGACAATAACAGAGATTCCTTACGGAAAAACGACTTCGACCCTTACTGAATCAATTTTAAAAGCCAACGATAAAGGCAAAATTAAAATAAAAAAAGTGGATGATATGACTGCAAAAACAGCAGAGATAGTTATTCACCTTGCTCCCGGAGTTTCTTCCGATAAAACAATCGACGCACTGTATGCTTTTACCGACTGTGAGATCAGCATCTCTCCCAATTGTTGTGTAATTGAAGATAATAAACCCAGATTCATGAAAGTTTCAGAAGTTCTGAAACAGGTAACAGACAATACATTACGCCTGTTAAAGCTGGAACTGGAAATTCAAAAAAGCGAAATATTAGAAAGCCTGCATTTTGCTTCTTTAGAAAGAATATTTATTGAAGAACGAATCTATAAGGATAAGGAATTCGAGAATGCTAAAGATATGGATGCAGCTTTAATTCACATTGAGAAACGCTTAACTCCATTTAAAGAACATTTTGTCCGGAAAATAACCCGCGAAGATCTTCTCAAACTTATGGAGATTAAGATGGGCCGTATCCTTAAATTCAATAAAGATAAGGCAGAAAGTCTGATAGCTTCTTATAAAACCCAAATAGAAGAGATTAATTACAATATTGAACATATAGTCGAATACACTATTGACTGGTTCGCAAAACTTAAAGAAAAATACGGGAAAGATCATCCCCGTAAAACTGAAATACGTAGCTTTGATACCATCGAAGCGACTAAAGTAGTGGAAGCAAATGAGAAACTTTATATCAATAGAGAAGAAGGATTTATTGGCTACGGTTTGAAGAAAGATGAATTCGTCTGTAATTGCTCGGATATTGATGATATCATCCTCTTTTTCAAAGACGGGAAATATAAAGTAGTTAAGATCAGCGAGAAAATGTTTGTCGGTAAAAATGTTCTTTACCTTAATGTCTTCAAAAGGAATGATAACAGAACCATTTACAATGTAGTATACCGCGATGGAAAAACCGGGAATAATTTCATCAAGCGTTTTGCAGTTACCGGTGTTACCCGCGATAAAGAATACGATGTAACACAAGGAAAGCCCGGAAGCCGTATATTGTATTTCTCTGCAAATCCAAATGGAGAAGCTGAAGTTATAAAAGTTATACTCAAACCTAAGCCTCGTCAGAAATTACTGGTTTTTGATAAAAATTTCGGAGATATAACTATCAAAGGCCGTGGATCCATGGGTAATATATTAACAAAAGCAGATATTCATAAAATATCTCTCAAATCCAAAGGAGGATCTACATTAGGTGGACGACAGGTGTGGTTTGACCATGATGTGCTACGTGTAAATTACGATGGCCGGGGTGATTATCTTGGAGAATTCCAATCGGATGATCTGATTTTAGTTATTCTGGAATCTGGAGAGTTTTATACTACCAACTTCGATTCCAGCAATCATTATCAGGGTCAGATCAAATTCATCGAAAAATTTAATCCCAATAAAATATGGTCGGCAGCTCTGTTTGATGCTGATCAACAAGGTTTTCCTTATATAAAACGATTCAATTTTGAAACCAGCAACAAGCATCAGAGTTTCATAGGAGACAATCCTGCATCCAAACTTATTCTTCTTACAGATACTTTATATCCCAGGATAGAAGTAATATTTGGAGGCAACGACAGTTTCCGCGATCCATTGATCATCGATGTAGAAGAATTCATAAGTGTGAAAGGAATAAAGGCAAAAGGGAAACGGATTACTACTTTCAAAGCTGATAGTATCAAAGAAATTGGACCTACACGTTTTCCTGAACCGGAACCAGAAGAGAATACCCCTACCCCCGATATTGATATAGAACCGGAAGAGGAAGATAAGCCGATTGATGAAATTCTGGATGAGATTACAGGACAACAACGACTGTTCTAAAACATGAAATACAATAACATACAAAAGAAGAAGAGAAAAACAAGATTATTATTTTTCCTCTTACCTCTTTTACTCTTTTACACCTCCATACACTGCCTGGCTCAGGAAGAAGAACCCCTTCGTTTAAGATATCAATCTATGATGCTGGGAATTGGTAGTAAAAGTATCCATGATTCTTATCTTTCTCCTCTAACTTATAAAGGTACTAATTTCGGATTTAGTTATGAGAGTCTGAAGATGACTAATATGTTAAAAGGTAATATTTCTGCACAACATCTATTCGATCTTGAAATCGCAAAAACTTCCAATCCAAGCAAAACAGCTAAAGATTACATGGGTTCTATTAAATATGCGTTTGGACTGCATCACAAATTTCAACCTATAAAAAATTTATTTCTCTTCGGAGGATTCCAAGCTGAAGCTTTATTAGGAGGTATTTACAACACAAGGAATGGGAATAATCCTGCTACAGGAAAAGCACATATAAATATTAATTTATCCGGATTAGCTTCTTACAACTTAAATATAAAGGGCCAACCTTTTTTAGTTCGTTACCAACTTAATATACCTTTTATAGGAGCCTTTTTTTCTCCTCATTTCGGTCAATCTTATTATGAAATCGGTTTAGGAGTAGATGAGTCTATTGTGCACTTCGCTTCTTTACATAATTATCAAAGTATGAATAATCTTCTTTCCGTAGATATTCCTATTTATAATTGTACAGTGCGGTTGGCTTATTCCAACTGGGTGTATCAAACAGTGATCAACGATCTGAATACAAAAATCATATCCAATTCTTTTTATTTGGGATTTTCGCGGAATATCTACAGCATATCCGGAAAAAGATCGAATAAGTATATGAAACCTTTTTTTGAAGAATAAATGAAACGACTATTAAAAATAGGAATTGTTTTTTCTATTATAGCATTTTCATCCTGCTTGAACATAGAAGAATTTGAAAATACTCCTAGGGATAATTTCGAAGCTCTGTGGAAAATCATGGATGAACGATACTGCTTTTTTGAATATAAAGACATTGACTGGAACCAGATACATGCTGATTATTCCCGGCGGTTAAAAGAAGATACGAATCAGGAGTCCTTATTCAAATTCCTGAATGAAATGCTACAGGAACTACAGGATGGACATGTAAATATCTCTTCTTCTTTCGATGTTGGCCGATATTGGAAATGGTTTGAAGATTATCCGGATAATTACAAACAGGAATTGATCGATAATTACTTGGGTACTGATTACCATATTGCCGGAGGAATACGATACAAAATCCTGGAAGATAATGTGGGGTATATGCGCTATTCCGATTTCTCCTCCGGAATGGGAGAAACAAATCTGGATTACGTCATTCAAAAATTTGGACTTTGCCCTGGAATTATCATCGATGTTCGTAATAATGGTGGAGGCCTCTTAACTAACTCCGATAAACTGGCAGCCCGTTTTTTCAATGAAAAGACATTAGTCGGATATATCCAGCATAAAACAGGGAAAGGTCATAACGATTTCTCCAAACCCAATGCTAAATACATTGAACCATCCAATCGGTTACGATATCAAAAACAAATAATCGTCTTAACCAACAGAAGATGCTACAGTGCTACTAACGACTTTGTCAATGCAATGCGGTACGCACCTAATACAACTATAATCGGAGACCGGACAGGAGGAGGTAGCGGATTGCCTTTCTCATCGGAATTACCCAATGGATGGTCGGTCCGTTTCTCTGCATGTCCTATGCTCAACGCAGATATGGAACATATTGAATTTGGTATTGATCCGGATAAATTCGTCAATCTTTCGGAATCAGATGCTTCTAACGGTTACGATACAATCATAGAAACAGCTAGGGAGATCATTCTGGGAAAAAACTAAGTCTCTTCTATTTTTGATTTCAACTAAATATTTATCCGAAATATTTGACAAATAAAAAATAAGTTTTACCTTTGCACTCGCTCAAGCGGCTGTGGTGTAATTGGTAGCCACGCCAGACTTAGGATCTGGTGCTTCACGGCGTGGGGGTTCGAGTCCCTTCAGCCGCACTGATAAAAATCGAAAAATCAAGCAAATCCCTGAAAATCAATAGGTTTTCAGGGATTTTTTATTCCCCTGAAACATACGAAAAAGCAAAAAAATGCGGATTTCCGCAGTAAAATCGTGACTTATCAGTGTACCTATTCCGGTTTTTAAAAACAGGTACACGAATAAGTCACTTAAATGATTTTAATGTTCTGATATGCAGTGTTTTGCATAAGTGGATTTTAGAGTTAAATTTTTAGTTTTACAACCAAAAAATTCATGTTTATGGAAACAAAAACAAGCAAAAACAGAGCTACTTTTAGCTTAGTGTGTTATCTGAGAAAATCAAACGTACTGAAAAACGGGGAAGTGCCTGTGTATTTAAGGATTACAGTAAATAAGCAATCTGTACTCCTAACAATGCAAGGGAGTGTTTTACCGTCACTTTGGAGTCAGGCAAAAGAAAAAAGTAAAGGGAAAGACAAAGCAGCAAAAGAGTTGAATCTCTATATTGATGCCGTAAAATCCAAGATTTATCAGATTTATCGAGAGTTGGAGATAGATGGCAAACCCATTTCTGCACAAATCATTAAGGACATTTTCTTAGGGAATACAAAACCCGATGAAGGAAAAACATTGGTAGAAGTTCATACCGAACACAATGAGAGATGCCGGAAGCTAATAAATACCGAATACTCCCCTTCTACTATCTACAAATTTGAGGCTTCTTTAAAATTTCTTCAGGAGTTTATGAAAAAAGAATTGGACAGAGAGGATATTCCTCTAAGTAAATTGAATGAGAATTTTATCCGCCAATACGAAGCTTATCTAAAGACCGAAAGAGGATGTAACAATAATTCCACAATAAAGCATCTTAAAATCTTTAAGAAGGTGATTCGTATTGCTCTGGCGAACGATTGGATGCAGAAAGACCCATTTATAAGCATCAAATTCCATTTAGACGAAGTACATGTGGATTTCCTCACAATGGACGAACTAAACATCCTAATCAACAAAGAATTACCTAATAAACGTCTTTCACAGGTAAGAGATGTATTTGTGTTTTGTGCATTCAGTGGGCTGGCGTTCGTTGATGTGAAAGGGCTCCGACAGGAGCACATCATTAAGGACGCTAACGGTCGTATGTGGATTCGTAAGCCCCGTGAAAAGACAAATAATATGTGTAATATTCCGTTGTTGCAAGTTCCGCAAATGCTTTTAGAGAAGTACAAAGAATATCCGTTAGGCGGACAACTTTTGCCTGTTCCTACTAACCAAAAGATGAACGCATATCTGAAAGAAATCGCCGATTTGTGCGGAATTGAAAAGCGTCTGACAAGTCACGTTGCCCGACATACGGCGGCTACCTCTGTTTTTTTAGCTAACAAAGTTTCTATGGAAAACGTAGCCAAAATGTTGGGGCATTCCTCTACACGTATGACACAACATTACGCTCGTGTTCTTGACCAAAGCATTGCAGAGGATATGGATAATGTAGAAGCAATTCTTTTTAAAATCGGAATAAATAAAAACTTAAAATAAAATACCATGGAATTACAATCAATTGAAAAGAAAATAATTACCATCCGCGATAAACAAGTTATCCTCGATAGCGATATTGCTGAACTATACGGAGTAGAAACCAAACGTATCAATGAAGCTTTAAAAAATAATCCCGATAAATTTCCGGATGGATATATTATATTTTTGAATAAAGAAGAATGGGAAAACTTGAAGTCGAAATTTTCGACTTCAAGTTGGGGTGGGGCTCGCAAACTGCCCAACGCTCTTACTGAAAAAGGGTTATATATGCTGGCGACTATATTAAAATCACCCAAAGCGACACAAACGACCATTTCTATTATTGAAACTTTTGCTAAAGTCAGAGAGCTATCCCGAAGTATTGCCCAATTATCAGAACAAACGGATAAGAATCAGCAAAAATCCCTGATGCGGCGAAGCGGTGGTCGGAAATTTCGACCACAAAGTAAAATGGCGGGTATTATTCACTCGCCATTTTTTATGGATTTCCTTTTTATCTGAACACAAAAATGACAGGAGACAAGAAAACATCAAGCCCAAGCCCTGAAGGGTTTCTCCAAAATTTCTTCCTTTTCTTTCAGAAAAGAGTAAATTTCAGGAAAGGCTTGCTTTATTTCTTATCTCCTGTCGAAGAGTGGTTTATCAGAAAAAAAGGAAAAAATATTCAAGGTTGGATATTATTTCCAGGCATCCCGATAGCCCTCATCCAGCAGTTTTTGTATATCCGACTCTCGGTAGAGAATTTTCCCGCCAAGTTTACAATAAGGGACTCTCCCTTCATTCCGGTAATCCTGAAGGACACGACGGCTAAGCTTGAGCCTTTCCGATACTTCTTTATCCGTTAGGAAGCGTTCTCCTCCCAATGTCGGGCGATAATTCTTTGTCATATTCTCAATACCGTCCAGCATTCGCTCCAATGAGCAAAAAAAACGAAACCACACATTCATGGTCTTTAGTAATTAAATCATTCTCATTCATCTATTTTTCTCCTTTCTTTTAATTTGTTTATCTTTTTCCCTTTCAGCAATGAAAGGCATCATCTTCTCAATATCTTCGGGTTTATAATACATTTTGTGCCCAATTTGTGTGTAAGGCAGTGTTCCATTATCCCGATAAGTTTGTAGTGATCGTTTGGATATATTCAAAATCACACATACATCCTGATTATCCATCCATTTTTGTAAAGCCTTATCACCATGCTTTTCACAAATGCTATCTACCTTTCGTGTAAATGCATTAAACTTCTCTATCATTGCCTCAAACGTTTGAGCTTCAATACTGATAATTTTCATAAGTTGTATTTTAAGTTTTTATAAATTCTATTTTACCTCAAATATATACCATCAATGTGTATAAAATTCAGACTTTAAATGAGGCGGAAGCCTGTGGCACCTAATTGGAAGCTTGTGGCTTCGAAGTCCTGGAATTTATCTCTTTTTCTACGAAGTAAAACAGAAAAAATGATACTTCAATGGAGCGGAAACCGTCTGTCGATATTTGTCTAGGTTTAGGCATGATTTGTCTACCCTAGACTAAAAATCCCAATGAAAAAACAGCAACATATCTATAAATTGCATGCTCTTATCCTATTATCCTCAAATCAGTGCAATTTGAACCGTTTACCAACAGCCACAGTAGAAAGTTGTTGCAAGGCATAGCAACAAAAACCGTAAAGCATTATAAGTCAAATATTAACTCTTTATTTGTTTCAGAATTGACTTCAAAACAGGATGAGATAATAAGTTCAGTGCTGAAATATTAACAGACATAAAAACTGATGATTATACGAGAACCTGTATTAGAGTCAATGCAGAGATAATAAATGAGTTCTGTACCTGACTCAATATTGAATGCGGTACAGGGATAAACAGTTAACAATTAAATTATTCAGAAAATGAGTTCAAAAAAGAAACAAAAACAGATTTCAATTGAGGAGTACGTAGAGATCTATTGCCGGGAGAAAAGAATAAGGGGACGGTCTGCCGTGTATATCAGTCCTGGAGCACATTGTAATCTGAGAAGTATTGCCCAGCTATTTAAGTGCAAACATCACACAACCACATCTTCTCTGGCAGATGCAATCATTTGCCGCCATATTGAAACATACAGGGAGCTTTTGAACAATGCCCATGCAGAGGATGCCAAGGAATTTATGGAGTGGTTAAAACTTATAAGACACTCTAGAATGGAAGAATTATCGGATGATGATTATCCGCTTGAGAAGGAAGAAGCGGAATCTTGCGAGGATAACGATTCCGAGGAAGAATAGGTCTGTTTAGTTTATGACCTACCGATAAAAGGAACGCCTGCGTTCGTTTTAGAGGAGCGAGGTTATGTTTTCATTGCATGAAAACCCCTCGCTTTGACTTGACAGCCAAAGGGGAATTGCTCCTGATAGTCGCAATTTACGGCTATCGCCTTAAGAGAAAAACCACTCCCGGTGGTCGCAGTTTTAATGAAGATTACGGAATAAATGATTTTAAAAGAAGACAATAAAGATAACAGGAAGAAAGGCGGACGACCCAAGAAGAGTTCCGTTAGCCGGAAGAGCAAGACCATTGGCGTCTGTTTTTCCGAGCCGGAACTCTACGCCATTAGGCACAGGGCAACCAAAGCCAAGCTTCCCATTAGTATTTATTGTCATGATGCGATTCTAAACGGAGTAATTAAAGAACCACTAAAAAAAGAAGAGTTGGAGTTGCTTCGCAATCTTTCCAATACGGGAAACAACCTCAATCAACTCACAAAAACAGCCAGATTTTTGAGTGCGAAACGGCTCGAAAACGAAGCTCAAAATCTATTCAATCAGATACAAAATATTATAAATAAACTATCGGATGATTGGAAAAATAGTAAAAGGAAGAAGCTTTAAAGGGTGTGTTTCTTACGTTTTGGATAACGAAAAAGCGCAGATTTTGGCAAGCGAAGGTGTACTGGAAGCAGATACAAAATCCATAATTAACAGCTTTTATATGCAAAGTCTGCTCAATCCGAAACTCTCGAAATGCGTCGGGCATATTCCGCTTTCGTTCTCTCCTGAAGATAAAGAGCGAATGACAGACCACTTCATGGAGCAGTTAGCCAAAGAGTATATGCAGGAAATGGGAATCAAGAACACCCAATACCTCATCGTACGCCACAGCAACACAAGCCATTCGCACTGCCATATTGTGTTCAACCGGGTGGATTATGACGGCAAGACCATATCTGACAAGAAAGACCGCTACCGAAACGAGAAAATCTGCAAGAAGTTAAAGGATAAATATAACCTCACTTACGGCAAGGGCAAAGATAAGGTTAATGTCGAGAAGTTGAAAGGAGCAGAACAGACCAAGTATGAAATCTACCATGCTATAAAAAACATACTACCTAAAGCAAAAAACTGGCAACAGTTTGAGCAGGCTCTTAATAGACAAGGTATATCCATTGAATACAAATACAAAGGGCAGACCGATGAGGTACAGGGCGTATCGTTTAAGAAAGGGGAGCATTCATTCAAGGGTTCAGACGTAGACAGGAAGTTCAGCTATTCCAAATTAGATACCACTTTAGGTTATAACGCAATCCAGGAACAAAAACAACATCAAACAGTCATTCCGAAAGGACAGGCTACAGCCAATCCCGCCGGGAATCTTTCCTCTGCAATTATGGATATTGCTTCGGGATTAGGCAGTGTATTGAGCATACAACCCTCAACCGGCAGTGATGCGGATGAGATAGAATTTCTACGGCAACAGGCGTTTAACCGGAAGAAAAAGAAACCAAAAAAGCACAGGGGTTTCAGCCCTTCGTAATAAAGAAACAGGAATAATTTTATCAACATAAAACAGAATAATTATGGCAAATTCAGTATCAAACGATGCCCTTTGGGAAAAACTTTCGGAGATAAGCCAGCAGCTTAACAGCCTATCGATTAAGCAAAAATCGCAGGTTTCAAGCAGTGATCAGATAGGTAATACATCTGATTCTATTAGTATAAAAAATGAAATAATCAATGAGATCAAAGAGCATGCTAAATTACTTGGTATGCACAGCGACGTTAATTTCAAGGCAAACGAACAAAATGTGAAAATGATAGATGAAAATATCAGAAAGATTTTCAATATAGTTGCCCGAATCCGAAAACAACAAAGAGAAACCTCTGAACTGCAAGCAGAAAACGGTAGCGGACATCGATCAGGGCTCTTGGAAACACAAGTGAAAGACAATCGGGAATATTTTAATTTTCGATTTTTCCAGATTAGGAAATCATCTCTAGTGATTGCTATACTCGTTTTTCTGGTGCTTACCCTCACGCTGTTCTGCATTAAACAGCAGAATGACTATGCGCTTTTGAATAATGAGTATTATAAACAGAGTATTTCAGTAAAAGAAATACAGACGGAGGAGAAATAAGTAACATTAATATCCAAAGACGGGAAAATACCCGACTTTGTCGGGTATTTCATAGAGATTAGAAACTTAAGAATAAAACATTAAGTAAATATCATACGGTAAATAGGTAAGTTCTTTGATCTTTATATAATATTCTCTTTTTACCCATCTGCTTTTTATAAAATCATAGTCAAAACTATCTTTCAGATGATCGATAAATCTTTCTATTGTTTCTCTTTTGTCTGCAAAAAGATAGATAATATTACAGTTTCCTTCCGGGTTGAAGGTACAGGTTACCGTAACTTCTTCTTTATCAAACCGTATTTCTATTGATTTTTCTGTAACATTATTTTCATGATAATCCATTATGCACTGAGGATAAGCTTCGTATATGTACCTGATTTCAGATAATGTGAGCTTCATTAGTGTGCTTATTTGTTGAAGCAGATAGCTATAATTTTCCTTGTTAAGAACTATTTGATTGTTGTCCATAGATACGTTCCTTTTTTACCCGACCCATACGGATCAGACTAATTGTAAATAATAAAATAACTCACTGATTACCTGTAGTTATATCGGCTTATTTGTTTTGTAGAAGTACGCACAAAACAAATAAAAACAGGAACGTGCGGCAAAGATACAACTTCGTGTAAAAACGTTAAAACTAATCGGGGATTTTTTTGTAGTTTTGTCTTTTTAAGATTCTATTTATCAAGACAATGAAAAATTCTATTGCATATCTACCCAAAGACAAACAGGAAAACCTTAATTTCTTGAGAGATGAGGTGTTGAAACGATTACCGCAGACGGAGTATATTATTCTGTATGGAAGTTATGCAAGGGATAATTATGTGAAGCGGGCAATAAGGGTTGAAGATGGCGGAATACCAACCGTCAAAATATCTGATTACGATATCCTTGTTATAACAAGCGGAATTAACCCGAAGAAAGCTGAAACGGTGCTAGATAATGTGGAGGATATTTTTTTTGCTGGTAAGGACTTTGACCGTGATACTCCCGTTCAATTCATTAATGATGATATCAAGACTTTCAATAAATACATAGAGGAAGGGAGATATTTTTATACCCAGATAAAAGAAGAAGGTGTTATCCTTTTCAATAACAGTAAATATAAATTGGCCCGAAGGAGAAAACTGAATTTTGATGAGATAAAGGAACAGGCACAGGAGTATTTTGATGAGAAGTTTCAAAGGGCAAATAACTTTTTAAAAGGTGCTAAATTTTATTATGTAGAAACAGATTATAAAGAAGCATCTTTCCTTTTACATCAAGCCTGTGAAAACTACTACTATGCTATCCGATTAAGTTTTACTTTACGAAACAATAAACAGCATAATCTTTCTAAATTATCCAATTCAGTAAAAAAGTATTCGGATGAGCTTAAAACGGTATTCCCGCAGGATACGCCAGAAGAGAAACGGCTTTTTACTTTACTGAAAGCAGCTTATGTGGATGCGAGGTATAATCCGCATTTTGTGGTTACAAAAGACGATATTAATGCCCTGATTCCAAAAGTAGAATTGTTGAGGGACATTACAGAGAGGATTTGTAAAGAGAAAATTGAGGGATATGGGAGAATAG
>JAJBTS010000304.1 GCA_020860885.1 Bacteroidales bacterium | reverse complement strand
CCTGTAACATCCGTGAACCAGGAATAAGAATTCACATTACTTATATCGAATAAGTTAAAGACATCCACTCCCAACCATATATTTTTGAAATTTCTGAAAAAAGAATTGCTTCCCTCCCGGTCTTCTTCTCCCCACAGACGATAAGTCATACCAATATCGATCCTACGGTAAGCCGGAGCCCTGAATCGGGGTTTATATTCATTACCGGGAACACTGAAAGGCAGACCTTGCGACCAGATTGCTCTTAGATTCAACTGGATCCTTTCATACTTGGGCATCAAATCGGTATAATACAAAGTAATATTAAACCTTTGGTCGGTAGGCAATGGCATTTTTTCTCCATCGATCGTTTGTTTAGCTTCCATCAATGAGAAACCCAACCAGGAATCTGTTCCCGGAACAAACTGTCCGAATAACTTAGTATCTATTCCCATAGTATATCCGTCACTTACATTTTTCCCATAATACCATATCCTGACATTATCGACCGAATAAGGAATCAGATCATCTAATTTCTTGTAGTACATTTCTGCGGTGAACTTGAAAGGGCGATCGTCTACATGAAAAGTATAATCTCCTCCCAGTACAAAATGGATGGAGCGCTGGGATTTGATATCTTTATTCAAAGAAATATATTTATTTCCCTCGCCGTCTGATTCCGTAACACGAAACTCTTTGTAAAAAGGAGCCTGATAATAAATACCTGTTGCAAACCTAAAAATAAAGTTCTGATTTTTAGCCGGAATAAATCCCAAAGAAGCTCTCGGACTAATAATAAATTCTTTATTGTAATCCCAATAACTTCCCCGGACCCCCGCCGTTAATGACAGTAAGCCGGCTTCAATGCGGTACTTATAAGTATCCTGAATATATCCGAAGAAGCGTTTCGATTCTATATCATTTTTTGAATATAGGTTACTATACACTTTTAGCATGTTTTCATCATAAGGCAAAGAATACCCTAATGAATCACGCATCTCCCATTCATTGATGCGATCTTTAATACTCTCTTTCTGCATACCTGCCGACCAACGGATTGAGTGCTGGTTAAAACCCAGATTTCCTACAAGGGAAGCATTAAAAACTTTTGCAGTCAGATAATCGCGCGCATGCTGATGAAACAGTCCGGTACCAATATTCATTTCGGTATCTTCCAAGACATTGCTGATCCAGTATTCTCCGGTTATATCGTATGTTTCCTGCTCCTGAGATTGAAATCCTGAAACCTGCAAAGCTACATCTGCATTATCACTTATCTGGTATTTAAGTGTACCTGCCCCAAAAAAACTCTTGAAACGGTCTCTTTCCATCCCATCGTAATATACTTTGAACTTTTTAGCATCATCCATAGTTCCATAGGATGTTTCTCTGTTCCCGGGATTGAAATCATAAATATTGTCGGAATAATTTCCAAGGAAACTCAAACTTAGTTTAGAAGTGAAATCATAATTCATGTACGTTTGAAAATCTATTACGCTGGGATCATAGTCTCCTTTGGTATCTAAAGTTTTTAATAACGTAGTACCCCTTTTATAACGAAAGCCGGAAATCTGGGAAAAATTACCAGTCTGACTACCGATATAGACATTTCCACCCAGCATGCTTGCAGTGATTCCTCCTTCAAACATGGTCGGTTTTTTATAAGTCACATCAAGCACCGATGACATTTTATCTCCATAACGGGCATCAAATCCTCCGGAAGAGAATTGTACGGATTCGGTCATATCCGGATTAATAAAGCTTAAACCTTCCTGTTGCCCGCTCCGGATCAATAAGGGGCGGTAAACTTCTATATTATTTACGTAGACGATATTTTCGTTGTAGCTCCCTCCCCGAACCGAATACTGCGTACTTAATTCATTGGTGGAGGATACTCCTGTACCTGCCGTCATAACAAAAGATTCGACACTCCCCCCCGTTGCATCTACCGATAAACGTCCTTGTCCCATACTAATCTTTTCCATCGTACCCGTCTGTGGGCGGCTTCCTGTAATCACTGCCGTTTCCAAATCATACGATTGTGGCCGCAACCTTACATTCAGAATCATATCTTCCTGTGGATCCTGAATAGAAACTTCTGATTTGCTATATCCCAGACAGGAAAAAACCAAAGTAGTGGAATCATTTTTAGACACCGATAAAGAATATTTCCCTTTTTCGTTGGTTAGTGTTCCCCGGATAGATCCTTTAACCTGCACATAGGCTAGATCAATAGACAGTCCATTGGAATCCGATACTGTTCCGGTAACTGTAATACTCTGTCCCAAGACAGAGCTGGTAAACACAAAAGATATTATAACGAATAAAAGCCGTATACTCATTCAATTTGAATTTATTTACTCTCTATTAACGTAAAATAAGACGATTGAGTATATTTTAATCAAAAGAAAATAATTGCCGGGTTTTAATCAGGACCCGTTTGCCATCTGCTAAAGTTGTAGCAAAGAGATATAAGGCTCCTCCTTCTCTAATTTTTATTTTTTTACGTAATTCATCCACCGACAACGGAAAGTTGCGGACACTTATATTTGCTTTTTCTACATCCGAAAGAAAATATTTCAAATCTTTTTTATTCATGGAAGAGGTATTTACGATTTCAAATATACGTCCCGGAAAGTTTGAGATTAAACGCCCCGATGTATACAAATGGCTATTTATATGTAATTTTTCAACATCGTATCTTTTAGATATACTTTTAAAGAAGCCGGCTTTCATAACAGAAACATTCGGCTCGTATAAGTACGCTTTTATATCTTTTGCCAAAACAGCAGACATTCCGACCTCATCAGAGTAATAAAAACTATCAGATTGCAATCCATCTCCCTTAAAGTTAACACAGGTCACCACAGGTTCGCCCTTCTGCTCTTTATTCATCATTAGTAATAATTCCTTACAATCATTGTCTACACTTAATATATGAATCTCTCCTATTTTCCTTATATCATGCAAAACGGATTTTACATCTAACATAGGAGATAACTTTACCAAGACCTTATCCGCCTTATTTAACAGCTCTTTCTGAAAGGATATCAAATCAGGATCACAATCCTGTATTAACATTACCCTGTTACCGGCAAAGGAGCGTCGTGAAGGATCTATAAATATACAATCCACTGCAGATAATTTTTCTAAATAATGCAGGGCATCTGAATGAACTATATCAACATTCAGTATATTCAATGCTGCAAAATTATGCCGGACTATTTCAACCAATTCTTTTTGCCGTTCTACATAAATTCCTTTTTCAAAACTTTCAGAAAAGAAGGAGGCGTCCACTCCAAATCCACCCGTCAGATCAACAAAAGTATTTCCTCTCACCAGAGAAGCTTTATAACGGGCTGTTTGCTCTGAAGAACACTACTCTAAAGAGACGGAAGAAGGATAAATAATATTATCGTTTGTATACCAGGAAGGAATTTTATATTTACTTTTTTTTCTCAAACGAATCTGATCCAAAGCAAAAGGAATATCTACGTCCTGAATATTCAGTGATCTGCTTTGCAATGCCAGTTTATGAATATCATCCGATAGATGTTTCTTTATGAATTGCCGGGTAGCATTATTCAACATATTATACCAAATTGATCCGGTTAACCACAATTTCATCCCGGAAGAATATGGCAGCCATATCCTTAAATTTTTCTTCTGATTCTGTAGTATAAAAACGTACCGTACCATTTTTAGAACACAAACGATCCATTTCAGGATGACGTTGCAGATAATCTGCTAAACTAGCAGCTACATATACCCCCTGAGAAACTAAATTTATATTATCCGGCAAATATTTTTTAATTTTCTCTTCCAACAAGGGATAATGAGTACAACCTAAGATAAGAGTATCGATCTCCGGATCTTTTTCCAGAATAGTATCTATATGTTTTTTCACAAAATAATCGGCTCCGGGTTGATCGTATTCTCCGTTTTCAACCAAAGCAACCCACATAGGACAAGCTTCTCCGATTACTTGAATATAAGGATATAATTTCTCTGTTTCGAGGACATAAGATTCTGATTGAATAGTACCGGGAGTACCTAATATGCCCACATGATTTGTTTGGGTTAAAGAGCCAATACTTTCTATAGTCGGCCGAATAACACCCAGAACACGTCTGTATTCATTCATTTTCGGCAAATCATTTTGTTGAATGGTACGCAATGCTTTTGCTGAAGCTGTATTACAAGCAAGGATCACGAGCCTACATCCTTCTTGAAACAGTTTATTTACAGCCTGAAGAGTAAATTCATATACGATCTCAAAGGAGCGCATCCCGTAGGGAGTGCGAGCATTGTCTCCCAGATAAAGATAATCGTACTGAGGCAATTTCTGACGGATCTCCTCTAAAATAGTTAATCCGCCATAACCTGAATCAAATATACCAATAGGATGTTGCATACATTATAAAACAATGAACGGTGAACAACCACAAGATGCAATAAAATCACATCACGGTTACTGCTCACCGTTCAATTATTATAAATAAAAACTGGATCTTATTGTAATCCTAATTTACGTTTCACAAGAGGAGTTGCATCCGGAGCTGTCGGACTAACATATAAAACAGTCGCACCTGCTTCCAGGATATACAAGTAATTATTTTCCGCACCTACCGATTGTATAGCATCTCTTACTTTTTGCTGTATAGGAGTTATCAGCTGCTCATATAATTGTTGCAATTGTTGCTGAGATTGTTCATTAAAATTAGCTGCCCGTTGTTCAATATCCTGAATTTCCTGCATTCTTCTCACACGAATACTCTCAACTAAATTTTCAGCTTCGGCCATAAAGGCTTGATACTTCTTGCTGTATTCTTCTTCAAGAATAGACATTTCGGACTTGATAGCCTCCTGCGTTTTTTGTAAAGAATCCTGCATCTGAGTATATTCCGGCATAGCCATAATTACTTCAGCCGAATTAAAATAGGCAATTTTATCCTGAGCAAATACTCCAATAGGAGCTAGCAGTAACGCAAATAATACGATTTTCTTAATCATAAATATAACTATTAAATATTAAATTCAAATTTTAAGGCACAAATATACATAATTATTTGGAATATCCCATTTTTGTTAAAACTTCATTGCTTATATCTATTTGTGGCGTAGCATAGATAATACTCATTGCCGATGCCCGGTCTACGATGACAGAATAACCTTTTGATGTTGCTATTTCTTTTACTGCATCATAAATCTCATCCTGAATGGGTTTTATCAGACTTTCTCTCTTCTTATAAAGCTCTCCGTCTGTTCCAAAATATTTTCTTTTTAATTCCTGAGCTTCTTGTTCCTTAGCGACAATTTCTTCCTCTCTCTTTGTTTTCATTTCGGAAGATAAGAAAACCAAATCAGCCTGATACGTTTTATACATATTTTGAGCTTCCTGTTGAACTGCTTCAACTTCCGCCTGCCATCGTTTCGACATGGTATTTAATTGTTCGTTCGCCATTTCATAAGCTGGAACATTTTTTAGTATATATTCCATATCTATCAATGCAAATTTTTGTGCGAAAGTGTTTGTAGCACCTAAAGCACTTACTACCAATATAAGGCTTAATACAAATACTTTTTTCATGACATTTCTGTGTTTTAATTAATACTTAAATAATAGGGGTCGTTAAAATTCCTGACCGAGGATAAAGTGTAATTTCCCTCCCGTTCTTGGAGTACCAGGAAAAGGACTGTCGAATCCATATGCCCAATCAAGACCCAATAAACCAATCATAGGCAAAAAGATTCTCGCTCCAAATCCGGCAGATCTCTTCAGATCGAAAGGATTGAAAGATTTTATATCCGACCAGGCATTACCTGCTTCGACAAAAGCCAAAGCATAAATTGTTGAAGACTGCTCTAACATCAAAGGATATCTCAATTCCATTGCCAGCTTTGTATATGCATATCCGTCCTGATAAGGAGTCAATGCACCGGATTCATATCCACGCAGACCGACCATTTCATTTGCATACATGGTAGAATATCCTGACATTCCATCCCCTCCTACATAAAAAGTTTCAAAAGGATTGTATTTTTTTGAATTGTAGGATCCTACGAAACCATACTCTATACGGCTCATAAGCACGGGGGTTCTTTTTACTTTCTCTTTATTTGCCAAAGGAATAAATAATCTTCCTTTAAATTTCCATTTATGATATTCCACCCATTTATACATCTTAGGATCATTCCTTTCCAAACTTCCATAATCCACACCATCCCATAAAGAATATGGAGGAGTCGCGTTAACCGACAAAGAGAATGTAGATCCCGAACGTGTATACAATGGATTATCTATAGAACTACGACTAAGAGTCAAACCCAGTGTTAAATTATTTGCATTACCATTTTCGACAACGAAATATTGCCAGTTTTTCATTTGATAACGTTCATAGGATACATCAGCCATCAATGTAAAATAAATATCCGGCCAATTCAGACGTTTTCCGTATCCTACTGATAATTGCAATATCTTCATAGATTGATTATCATCATACGCCAGATTATATCCATAATCATAACCACTATTATTATAATAAGGATTATAGAAATAATTATTGTTAAATGATCGCGATTCTATACCTGTCTGAATCGAATAATAAGCACTTACTGAGAAACTATTAGGTCTTTTGCCCCCAAACCAGGGATCCAAAAATGAAATACCATACGACTGATAGTATCGCCCATTGGTTTGTCCGCTCAATGTTAAAGTCTGTCCTTCACCCTGAGGTAAAAATCCTTTATAAGATCCCGGATTAAACAAATTCTTTACGGAAAAGTTTGTAAAACGCAGGCTTAATCTTCCGATCAGCCCTGTCTGTCCCCACCCGGCAGAAAACTCGATTTGATCATTTGCCTTAGGTGTCAGATTATAGTTAATATCTACCGTACCAGTCTCTCTATCCGGAATAGGTTGAATATCCATATTTTCAGGATCAAAATGGCCCATTTGAGCAATCTCCCGTGCAGAATTCATCAAGACCTCTCTACTGAAAAGCTGTCCGGGTTTTGTCATCAACTCTCTACGGATAATATCTTCGTAAATACGATCATTTCCATTTATTACAATACGGTTTATTGTCGCCTGTACCCCTTCTCTGATACGAATCTCAACATCTATAGAATCATTTTCTATATTAACTTCTACAGGCTCCATATCAGAGAATATGTAACCATTGTTATAATAAAGATTAGATACGGCATCTTCATCCGTATAAAGTCTTTCCTGTAATTTTTTCTGATCATAGACATCTCCTTTATGCAGATCCAGCATGTAACTCAAAGTTGTGGAAGGATATTTTGTATTTCCTATCCAGTTTACATTGCGTATATAATATTTATCACCTTCACTTATGGTTAGATAAATATCAACATGTTTTTCTCCAACCGGCACAACACTATCCGAGACAATATAAGCATCCCTATATCCTCTTGAGTTGTATTTCTGTATAATATTTTGAAGGTCATTCTCATATTCTTCCCTAACGAATTTTTTAGTACTGAACAACTTTCTTAAACTCAAGCGAGGTCTTTTACTAAGAGAAAAACCTTCATTCGTTTTTTGCATGGCTACTTTTAAATCATAATCAGAAAGTTCCTCATTACCCTCTATATATATATTAGCAACTTTAGTTTTCGAGTTCTGATCTACTATAATATCTAATATTACTCGTCCTTCCTGAGATAAGTCGTCCCGTTGCTGAATTCTAACTTCAGCATTACTGAAACCTTTTTCATCAAAATAGTCTTTTGTCCTTTTTTTAGCCCTGTTAATAATATTAGGTGTCAACTGAGTTCCTTTCGACATTCCTATTTTAGCTTCAAGATCTTCTTTTTCACCTTTTTTGACTCCGGAAAATTGAATTTCGGAAATAAGAGGATTTGGTTTCAAGGCTATTTCCAGCCAAACACTATCGTTGGTTTGTTTTGTAGCAAGTACTTGTCCCCAAGAAAACAATCCATGTTTCAAAAAAGATTTTAATGCATTGGTTATTTCTTCTCCCGGCACACTTATTTTATCTCCGACAGAAAGACCGGATATACCAATTAATACATAATCTTCATATCCGTAATTTTCAACTCCTGTAACTTTTATATCGGCAATAGTATACTTTTTATAATTGCTGTTCAGATTATACGTAATAACGGGCAATTCCCCTTCCAGTTCACCTGTAGCAGATACAGTAGAATTATTTTGAACATCCGACGAAAATGCTTCAACTATCTCCTGTGCTGATATGTTGGTAACAATAAAAGCCAGAAGGCAAAAGAGTAGATTTTTTTTATACATATAATCTTTTCTGAATTTACTAATCAATTTATTTATTCTTTACCTGCTCTCCGGTTTTCCCGAATCGTCTTTCCCTGGTTTGATAATCTAAAATGGCCTCGTAAAGATTATCTGCTCTGAATTCAGGCCAATAAAGCGAAGTAAAATATAATTCTGCGTAAGCCAATTGCCATAGAAGATAATTACTTATACGATATTCCCCCCCTGTTCTGATCAACAAATCCGGATCAGGAAAGTTATTTGTGGTAAGATGCTGAGAAATTAACGATTCATCAATATCATTAATTTCTAAGCATCCATTTTTTACTTTCCCAGCTATCAACTTCATTGCACGAGTTAATTCCCACCTGGAAGAGTAACTTAAAGCCAATATCAGTGTCAAGCCTGTATTATTACTAGTTTCATTAATACTTTTTTGCAATGAATTCCGACTTTTTTCCGGTAAACGATCAAATTCTCCGATTGTTAATAATTTTACATTATTTTTCATCAATTTCGGAGTTTCATCCTGAATGGTTTGAACAAGCAATTCCATTAAAGCATCGACCTCTTCTTTGGGCCGGTTCCAGTTCTCTACTGAAAAGGTGTACAATGTTAAATATTCAAGACCTATCTCTGCTGCTGCCTCAACTATGTTTCTAACAGAAACAGCACCTTCCTGATGTCCAAGATAACGATCCATCCCCCGTTTTTGAGCCCATCGTCCATTCCCATCCATAATAATAGCAATGTGAAGAGGTAGTCTTGTTAAATCTATTTGTTCTTTCATCAGTCTGTTTTACATGCATCTACCATCCCGGAGTCCAAACTCCCAGGTAAGCGAAATCAATACAGTATTATACCAATCTTTATTTTTAAATAAACCACTTTCCACTCTATAAGGAGTATCCAATCCGAAATCGCTGGAATAAGAAGGAGTATCAAAACTATCCCGAAAGAGTTTGTGTACTGCTACTTCCAATCCTAAATTTAATCTGTTTTTCAATTTATATTTTACGCCAGCTCCAAGAGGTAAATTTAATCCTAAAAAAGTCCTACCATCACCGGGAGCAACCGTAACTCCTAATCCTGTAAAAATATACGGAGATATTTTACTCGTATTCAGATACGGAAATTTATCGCTGTAAGGTAGAAAATTAAATTCTATATGTCCTCCTAATTCAAAAAAAGTCCGGCTAAAGGAACCTTCTCTATGATTAAGGAAAACATTCTCTGTATTCTTTGAGCTTCCGGTTACTTTTCCTATTAACAAGTCAGCCTTAAGAGCCCATCTGAAATTCAGATTATTTCTGAAAACCAATCCCCCGGCTGGATTCCATCCTTTCAGCAAGGATGACTGATTGGCATCACCCATATACATAGACATACCAGCCATTCCACCTATTTCGTATCTATATTCCTGTGCAACCACTGTCGCACAATGTGTAAAATAAAGTATTATTAAAAATACAGTTATTTTCCCCGTTATTATTTTTGAAGCAAGATTCATAATACAACCGTTATCTTTATAAAAACGTGAAAAATGCTTCAAAATTATATCTTCGAATCAATTTGTGTCTTCAAAGATTTTGGAATTAATTCCAACTTTCCAAATATCTGTTAATCCGCCTGGATTAACGGATATATTTTTTCCTCCCAATATATAAAAATACACACCCTGCTCATCCAGAGCTACAGAAGCCTGTTCTCTAAAAATAAAAGAATCAGGAGCATCCGTATTAGAAGCCATTGTCTCCCAAACCAGCCCCCCATCTTTGGAAGTATAAATGTTTTTATTATAAGACATATCAGACAAACGCCCTCCTATATAATATAACTTATCATTATAAATAAAAGCATTTCCATTTTTTATAGCAGGATAATCGTATCCGGGATTTTCAAAACGTATCCAATTAATGCCATTATCTGTAGCCCAAACAGAAGCAGGACTTTCTACTAATGACATAGTAGACCGATTACTGGTATAAATTACAGAAAAACCGGAAACCGGAAAATTCTCCGGAACGTTTCCTCCCAATGAAATTATATTCTGCGACCCTTCTTGTTCAGCCAGCAAAGCAAAAACGGGTATTCCATCGTTATCTGCAATCAGACTTAATCCTTTATTCTTTTCTGAATCAAAATATCCTAATACAGAGTGTATAAAATAGCCGTTTGTATTGCGTATATTCCAATCCTGTGCATTATGAGATTGATACAACATCCCATCTTCTGTACAGATATATATTCCTGAATTCGTTACTTGCAAATTTTGAAGTACAACATTCCCAGGTAATCCTGTAAGTGGTTTTGTTTGCCAGTTTTTAAGATCTTCCGATTGATATAATACGATTTGATTATTTTCTTTCGTATAGGTTAAATAAGACTGATTCCATCGGATTGATTTATTATTTCCGGAAGAAAACAAAAGTTCGTTTTCCACCCATAGCGCATATTGCATCGAATCGGGATCTACCTGATGAATATTGAGGCTAAAAGTATATGTTTTTTTCGCCCCGTTAGGAGCATAAATATCAAATTGCTTCAATTTAGCTATTTCTAATGAATCCTCAGTCGCAACCCATATAGTATCTCCATCTATCTCAGTCTGAAAACTACTTCTCAAACCAGAACCTGTACTGTAATAGAATTTCACTTTTTTATCTGTCAAATCCATTCCATACGAAAGAGAATCATGATTGTATACAAGGCTTTTTACCTGATCAATAGTAAAAATTGTAGCGGTTAACTCCGGGATACTGCTCGTTGTTACTGTAAAGGAAGTTAATTGAGAATCTGTGGAAACTATATATTCATCTTCATCACTATCTCCGAGGCAGGACGTCATATTCAATATGATAAACGAACAAATAAGAATGTAAAAACCGTTTTTCAAATGCATTTTTATAAAATTATGTCCAAATAATATTTGCTTTGCAAAAATAGAAACATTTTCCACTAAATCAGCCAACTTAATCAATATTTATATATTTTTAGTTTTTGTGGATTAAAATCATAGATTTTTCACAATTTTGAACAGTTTCTAAATTTCCTGTTATTGCAGGAGCTTTTACCCCTGTTTTTAATTTCACAGGATTAATCTCGATCCTTGCTTCATCCCAGTACCCAGACTGAATAAAACTTTCAAGAAGTTTAGCTCCACCCTCCACAATCAGCGATTGTATTCCTTGCAAGGCCAAATCTTTCAAAACCGTTTCAATGTTTTTTTTGCTGTCTGGTTTTATCACAACTGGATTTAAGCCATCCCAATACCGAACATTCAGGAGAGGATTATCCAATAACCATGTTCTATTTCCAACCATGATTGCTGCTTCTTCAGCCCGTAGCTTATGAACAAGGATCTGGGTATATTCATTAGAAAAGTGAACCGGTCGTTGCCCGTCATTTATTTCCCGAAACCGATCAATAAAACCATCAGACGATTGCGCCCATTTTAAAATAATGTACGGCCGTTGCTTTGTCACCATAGTAACAAACCGGACATTTAGCTGGGAAGACTCGCTTTCCAGAATTCCGGAAACGACTTCTACTCCATTATCCGTTAACATTTTTATTCCCTGCCCCGAAACTTTAGGGAAAGGATCTTTCATTCCGATAATAACTTTTGGAATTTTTTTATTAATAATTAATTCTGCACAAGGAGGCGTTTTACCATAATGAGAACAAGGTTCTAAATTAACATACAATGTTGATTCTTTCAGCATTTGCTGATCTTTTACAGATCTGATGGCATTTACTTCAGCATGAGCTTCCCCGTATTTCCGATGAAAACCTTCTCCAATTACTTTATCCTGATAAACTATTACCGATCCTACCATAGGATTAGGAGCGACAAAGCCTTTTCCTTTGGCTGCCAGCTCCAAGCACCGATGCATGTATTTTTCGTATACTTTCAAAATAAAATAATTAACTTTGCATTATGCAAAAGGCTTTATCTTACATAAAAAAAGAACTCTCTTGTTATTATCCTGAAATGGAAATAAAGTCTTTTAGTTATCTTATTTTACAATATGTATGTAAAAAAGATAAACATGCTCTTTTGCTCGACAAAGATAATCAATTATCGCTAAATGAAAATTCACAAATTAAAGAGATTGTTGCGGATTTAAAGAAATTTCGTCCCATACAACATATATTGGGAAAATCTGAATTTTATGGATCTTCTTATATTGTCAATGAAAATGTTTTGATTCCACGCCCGGAGACAGAAGAACTGGTCGATCTTATCTTAACCACAACTCACCATCCATCGCCTGACATCCTGGATATAGGAACAGGATCCGGCTGTATTGCTGTTTCTCTAGCAAAAAATCTTCCGGAAGCAAACGTATACGGCATGGATATTTCGGATAAAGCCTTGAGAACAGCTTCTCAGAACGCATTAATTAATCAAGTGAAAGTCTCTTTCTTTCAGGAAAATATTTTGGAACTTTCCGAAAGTTCTCTCTTAACAACCAATCAATGGGATATAATTGTAAGTAACCCTCCTTATATTGTACCCGCTGAGAAAAAATATATGTCCGAAAATGTATTAAAATATGAACCTCATTATGCGTTATTTGTACCAGAAGACCAACCCTTATTATTTTACGAAAAGATTGCTGACGTTGGCTTGAGGCATTTAAGCAAAGAAGGAAAATTATTTTTCGAGACTAGTTCTTTGTATGGTAAAGCTACGGCTGATATGCTTATTAATAAGGGATACAAGCAAGTGGAACTATATAAAGATATTTCAGGGAATGATCGAATAATTCAAGCATCTATCTTATGAAAACGATCTCTTACGAACGGGCACTTCACCGGCTAGCTGCTTATTGTAGCAAAGGAGAGAAATGTATTTCGGATATTCGAAAGAAAATGGTTCAATGGGAACTATCGGAAAACGATCAAAATAAAATTTTAGACAGGCTACAAGAGGAAAATTTTTTAGACGAGCAAAGGTACGTTAAAGCTTTTGGCCATGATAAATCTCTCTACAGCAAATGGGGGCCTTATAAAATCAAATATGAATTAAAAAAAAGAAATATTCCTGACTCTCTCATTCGTGACGCCTTATCGGAAATAGACACAAATAAAAACAGTGAACAGTTATTTCTCTTACTTTCTCATAAGAGAAAAACCGTAAAAGGGAAAAATGACTATGAAGTAAAACAGAAGTTGATTCGGTTCGCAGCAGGAAGAGGATATTCTATAGAAGATATTGAAAATGCCTTATCCAAAATAATAAGTTCTTAAATTATCTTTTCCATAGCCC
>JAJBTS010000328.1 GCA_020860885.1 Bacteroidales bacterium | reverse complement strand
TATGTATATTGCATTCTAAAAAACCATTCATTACAGAGTAAAATAACAACATCTGTTTTTATTCCGTATCAATCTCATCACACTAAATCTCAGGTGTGGTATTTTCATTTATATTTATCAACCATTCACATATATTAATTTTGCTAGTGTGTTTATTATTAGTACATAGCAATAATACAAAAGCGTCATGGAAAATTGGAAAAAAGTTTTTGCCATTGTATGGACGGGCCAATTCCTGTCCCTTTTAAGTAGTACGATCGTCAATTTTGCCGTCATCATATGGATAAGCCTGGAAACCGAATCGGCCGAAATGCTAGCATGGGCAGCTATAGCGGGAATATTACCACAGGCACTTATCGGTCCTGTGAGCGGAGTTTTTATTGACCGGTGGAACCGCAAACGGGTAATGATGCTCGCTGATAGTTTTATCGCCTTCTGTACCTTTATTCTGGCTGTACTTTTTTGGCTAGGATTCGCCCAAATGTGGCATATATTCATATTGTTAGGATTACGATCTGTCGGCTCGGCTTTTCATATGCCTGCAATGCAGGCCTCGGTACCTCTAATTGCACCCAAAGAACAACTTACAAGAGTAGCTGGTATCAATCAAATCATAAATTCTGTCGGAAATATTGCAGGACCGGCCTTAGGTGCTCTGTTAATTACTCTCTGGGATATGGAATATGTTTTACTCCTGGATGTAGCAGGAGCATTGTTAGCTGTTACCTCTCTCTTTTTTGTCTATATTCCTAACCCCGAAAGAAAGAATGAAAAAGCGGAAAATGTTTTCAAGGATTTAAAAGAGGGCATCATGGTTGTGCTAAGAAATAGAGGACTCAGTTGGGTATTTGCATTTTCCATACTGGTAACATTATTCCTAATGCCGGTAAGTGTATTATTCCCTTTAATGACCTTGCAGCATTTTGAAGGGAATACCTTCCAAATGGGTTTAATAAAAGTACTTTGGGGAGCTGGCGCTTTAATCGGAGGAGCCATTATGGGTGCAAAAATTTATAAAATAAATAAAGTCATTTTGGTTAACTTCATGTATCTATTGATAGGAGCCACTTTTCTGCTTTCAGGGTTATTACCTTCAGACGGATTTACATTCTTCGCTATTCTTACCTCACTCGGAGGGATATCAGGGGCCGTTTACAGTTCAGCTTTTACCGGATTGGTACAATCGAATGTAGAGCCGATTGCACTCGGACGGGTTTTCTCAATGTTTTTTACTGTGAGCCTGATTCCATCTATGATAGGATTGATCGGCATTGGCTTTTTCGCCGACAGTTTAGGCTTAACGACTACTTTTATTTCATGTGGTACAGTTATTGTTATTATAGGAATTATTGCATTTCTTACTCCATCCGCAATGAAGCTGGACAGCAAGGAATGATGGTTAACTATTAATGAATTATTGTTGACTGTACATATATTAACTTTGCAAATAATAACATCTTAAACAATTTATTTAACATGAAAAAAATGATCGCTCTGATTAGTATTACTGTCGTTATGATTTCATGTAATGTTGCACAACAAGTTTCCGGAACTTATCAACTTACCCAGTGCAAATACGATTACAATTCTATTTCAGGATTAACATTAGCCGGAATAAATCTTCAAAACGTGAACAGTTTATCTTCTTTAAATCCGGTCAATATTGCAAAGCTGACCTCCGCATTCGGAACTTCAAGCGGATCTTTACCTTTGAATTTCATCCTGAATTTAAATGTCACAAATCCTGGTGTTCAGGCTGCTATCTTAAACGGTTTGGGCTATATACTGGAAATTGACGGACACGAAATGACCACAGGTTTCCTGGATCAAAAATTGCAGATCGCAGGAGGTAGTACCGCCGTATTACCGATCAATATGTCTTTCGACCTGAAAAAAGCTTTAAGCGGAGAATCTATGGAAGCAATTAAAAATCTGGCTTTCAACTTTGCCGGAATAGGATCTAATTCCAGCAATGTGACTGTAAAACTGAAGCCGAGTTTTATGTTAGGCAGTCAGGTAATCAGTAGTTCTTCCTACATTCCAATATCTTTTCAGTTAAACAATAAATAATAGAAATTATCTGAGTAGCAAGAAGGCGTCCAATAAGAACTTTCTGCCCCTAAATCCTTTAAAGGGGACTTCTTAAACCATTGAATATCAATAACCCCCTTTAGGGGGTTAGGGCCAAACGATGAGATTATTGACTTTTTGTACGGCCTCTTACTATGGAATTGTTCTTTAGGAAACTAAAATATTCCTAACATATTCAGAAATATTACTACTATTGCCAACGGGACAAAATACCTTACCAGAAACCAAAAAAGATTGAACAACCGGATTTTCAGCAACCCGTTATTGTCTAGTTCTTCATTCACATGTTTTCTCTTCATCTTCCAACCTACAAAAATAGCTATAAAGAAAGCGCCGATAGGCATAATGTAAGTAGAAGATAATTTATCAAAGAAATCAAAAATATTGTTACCGAATATCTTAAAATCGGAAAGAATGCCTTGCGACAATGAACATAATGAACCTGTAATCACTAAAGCGATTCCGGAATATACCAATGCTCTATGACGCGAAAGTTTCTTTTCTTCTATCAGATAAGAAACAATAACCTCCAGCAGGGAAATAGCTGAAGTCAATGCTGCGACAAGTAATATAATAAAAAACATAATCGCAAATATGCCTCCTCCGGGCATACTTGCAAAGACTTCCGGAAGTACGATAAACAATAAGCCAGGACCCTGTGTAGGCTCAAAACCAAAAGCAAATACAGCAGGAAGAATCATAAATCCGGCTAATAAAGCAAATATAAGATCCATAACAAGAGTAACAATGGCGATCCTGAATAAATTTTCAGTTTTATTCATATAAGAACTATACGTGATAGCGATACCCATTCCTAAACTCAGCGAAAAGAGACCCTGACCTAAAGCATTTAAAATTACACTCGAATTAACCTTAGACCAATCCGGCTTTATCATAAAATCAATACCCATCCGTGCATTCGGAAGATTGAGGGCATAAATAGCTAACACTAAAACCAGTAAAAATAAAAGAGGCATTAATATTTTGGAATATTTCTCTATCCCATCTTTCACGCCTGTCCATAAGACAGCAACAGTAGCTCCCAAGAATATAATATGCATAACTACAGGAAGAACAGGAGACGAAACAAAACTGTTGAATTCTGCTTCTGCTCCTGTAGCAGAAGTAAATCCGAATTGTAAAGATGTGATAAAATATTTAACTGCCCAGCCTCCTACGACAGAATAAAAAGAAAGAATTACAAAAGCTCCGATCACACCCAGTACACCTGTGAAATACCATTTAGTCCCAGGTGCAAGTTTACGAAACGCACCTACAGGATTAGACTGTGAGCGCCTACCGATAATAAACTCTGAAATCATTAATGGTAAACATAACATAAAAAGGAAGGCTATGTAAATGAGAATAAAAGCAGCACCTCCATTACTTCCCGCCATATAGGGAAATTTCCAGAGATTCCCCAAACCCACTGCAGATCCGATAAGGGCCATAAGAGCCCCTAATCGGGATCCAAAACTGTCTCTTTTCATAAAACCGTGTTTGTTTTTAGCGCAAAGATACAATTATTTATCATTCTTCCCGTTTATAAAAAAAGTGAAAAAGTATATCATCATATTAACTATCCTGTTCTTCGTTGTACCTATTACACTGAAAGCTCAGTTTGATACCCAATTAAGTAATTACTGGGCTATGATGAATTATTTTAATCCGGCTTCTGCGGGTTATTCGAGAAAATTGCAAGTTTCAGGTCTGTACCGCCTTCAATGGCTGGGTATTAAAAACGCACCCAAATCTGCAGTTATAGTCGGGGATATGCCACTAAAATTAGGAAGTAAACATCATGGCGTAGGTATCAGTATGTACAACGACCAGATTGGATTATTCAAATCAACGGTTCTATCCGGTCAGTTCTCTTACAAACTGAAATTATTCGGGGGAGATCTGGGAATCGGATTACAGGTCGGATACATCAACGAATCTTTCGACGGCTCTAAAGTATTATTACCCGACAATATGGGAGAAGGGGAAGAAGGATCGGGAGGCAATACAGGAAGTAGCGGAGACGAATCTTTCCCCGGGAGTGAAGCCTCTGCAACCGGATTTGACGGAGCTCTAGGATTTTTCTACAGCAAGCCGAAATGGTATGTAGGTCTTTCCGCAACACATCTCACTGCTCCCAAATTAGAATTAGAAGATAATATTGTTTTGGAGATCCCCCGTTCCTATTATTTTACGGCAGGATACAATATACAATTAAATAATCCGTTAATAGAATTGCGGCCATCGGTTTTAATTAAGACAACAGAAGTGAGTTCTTTCTACGTTGAAGGCGATTCCTTGCTGGTTCCGACAAAAGGAAATACTTTAAAAGCAATGTGGTCACAAACTCAAATTGACGTATCTTTACGGATGGTTTACAACAAATTCCTGTGGGGAGGCCTTTCCTGGCGTAAAGAAGATGCAATAATTATTATGCTGGGGGGCAGATTCAAAATGTTTGAAATAGGATATGCCTATGATTTCCCCATTTCAAAAATAAGAACAGCAACTACCGGTAGCCATGAAGTATTTATTAAATATGCCATGGATCTGGATTTGAAAAAGGGTAAAAAAGGTAATTATAAAAGTGTTCGAATACTATAAAAATATGAAGAAATGAAGAAAATAAAAACATGGAAGAGTGATTGTAGTAAGATTCATCTTATTTTCTTCATTTAATTGTGGATATTATGAAAAAGTTAATTTTCCTAACTATTGCAGTAGCAGTTTTAACTTCCTGCGGCAGATCAAATTCCGGCGACGGAGGTGAACTTACAGGAGTAAGAGCTATGTCGTGGAATGAACCGAGTCCGCATGGTATGGTGCTTATTAAACGTGGATCTTTCGAAATGGGGCCACCCGAAAACGATACAATATGGGGCATTCATCAGGATCCTAAAGGTGTATCCATTGACAATTTCTGGATGGACGATACAGAGATCACAAATGCCGAATACCGCCAGTTTGAATATTGGGTGAGAGATTCTATTGTAAGAGAACGTTTGTATGACCCGGCCTACGGAGGCAACGACTTATTCAAAATCGAAGAAGACCGCGACGGTAATCCATACGATCCTCCTATTCTGGATTGGAAAAGACCCATTCCTTCCGAAAGGAGAGCAAACGAAGATGAATTACTGGCTATACAAAGTGTATACTGGACTCATCCGGTAACAGGGGAAGTTAAACTGGATCCCGAACAAATGATCTATCGTTATTCAACTTTCGATGCCACACAGGCTGCAATGAGGAGAAATCGCCTGAATCCGGAAAGAAGGAACTACAATACAGACATTTCCGTAGACCCTCAGGAGATTGTAATGATATCTAAAGATACCGCTTATTTCAATGACGAAGGGGTCATTATCAGTGAAACACTCACCCGCCCTCTTACTTCCCTATGGGATTTCGAAAACAGTTATATAGTAAACATTCACCCGGACGAATCAGCCTGGGTAAATGACTTCAATAATTCATACAATGAACCCTACATGCGTTTGTATTATAACCATCCGGGGTATGACGATTATCCTGTTGTAGGTGTTTCCTGGGAACAGGCCAATGCTTTCTGCAACTGGAGAACAGAATTTCTGAAAAAATCTCTGGATAATGCCAGAAGAAATACCATCGAACCCTATCGCCTCCCCACCGAAGCGGAATTTGAATATGCTGCCCGGGGTGGACGTTCTGAAAATATTTATCCATGGGCACACGCAGGTACTCAAGGAGATAAAGATTGCTTTTTAGGCAATTTTAAACCGGGAGAAGGTAATTACACAGCCGACGGGCACATGATCACTTCCCGTGTAGCTTCGTATGCTCCTAATGAATTCGGTTTATATGATATGGCCGGTAACGTAGCTGAATGGACTTCTACCGCTTATCTGGAATCCGGACCTGAAATTATGAATGACATCAATCCTCAATACAGATATAACGCAGCAAAAGAAGATCCGTATGCTATGAAGAAAAAAGTAGTTCGAGGTGGATCATGGAAAGATGTAGCTCAGTTTATCCGTTCCGACATCCGTACTTTCGAATACCAGAACGAACAACGTTCGTATATCGGGTTTCGGTGTGTCAGAACTCAGGTTGGGTTTTCCAAAAGATAAGAGATAATTGATAATAAATAATAAGTCAGATAAATAGAATATACAATGGGAATTAGAAGAAGATACAAAAACTTTATAGAAAAGTTTTTATCCGGAGATACAGGTAAAAGGTTTTTCCAGGCTTTCTATAGTATAGGAGCTGCGATTGTTATCATAGGAGCTTTAGCAAAATTAAATCACTGGCCAGGAGGTACATTTCTCCTGACTGTAGGTATGGTTACGGAATTTTTTGTATTTCTCATTTCTGCTTTTGACCGTCCTTCCAAAGAATATCAATGGGACCGGGTATTCCCTGTATTAGACACAGGAGAAGAAAGCGATCGTCCTGACTTCAAAAACGGGAATGGAAACGGTGGATCTGTTATTATAGGAGGAGCAGGTGAAGGTTCCACATCAGCAACTGCTTCTGAAAAAGGAAATTCCGGCGGAGGATCCGTTATAGTCGGAGGAGTTAACTTCGGCGGAGGTTTTGTGGGCAATGGCGGAACAGGATCTCCCAAAAATGCTAGTGAAGCTGTCGAAAATATGTCTGCCGGAGAAATAAGACAATCTTTTGGTATTCCCAATGCCGTAAATATTTCCGAAGAAGACACCAACGCTCTTACTGCCAGCATCAAAAAAATGGCTGCAGCGGCAGATCAGTTAGGGAAAATGGCTGAAATGACAGAAGCAACTCAGGAGTATCTGGATCAGGTAAGCGCCATGTCTGAAGACATGAAGAAGTTTAGTGTGGTAACAAATAATCTTACAGATGTTTCCGATATTCTACTGAATTCTTATAAGAGTATTACTGATAATTCAGACGGTATAAGCCTTTCCTCGAGAGGTTATGTACAGCAGATGGAGAATCTCAACCGGAATATACAGGGATTAAATACCATTTATGAAATACAATTGAAGAGTATCAGCTCACAAATCGATGCTATTGAAAAGATCAATTCCGGTTTGATGCGGATAAGAGATTTATATGAAGGATCTATTGTAGATAGCTCTGTATTCCGTACAGAGACGGAAAGGATGGCTCACCAGCTTCAACAGCTAAACGGAGTATACAGCCGGTTATTAAATGCTATGACCGTGAACATGTATGCAACTCCGGGATATCCTCCGGCAGGAAACTACAATCCCAATCCGCAAAATCCCGGATCTCAACAAACACCCAATGTGTAATCTTCAATTTTTTAATTCTTAATTCTTAATTTTATAAGATGGCTTCAAACAATCCGAATTCTCCACGGCAAAAAATGATAAACCTGATGTATCTGGTTTTCATTGCGATGCTTGCTCTCAATGTTTCTTCCGAAGTGTTGGATGGCTTTGCCTTGGTGGAAGACAGTTTGCTTCGATCTGTAAAAGTTTCCTCTGAACACAATGACCGTATTTTCGGAGATCTAGAATCTTCTTATAAAAATAATCCGGAAAAAACTCAGGTGTGGTATGAAAATGCAGCTCAATTAAAAGCAAAAACAGATTCTTTATATAACTATACTCAAACTCTTAAAGAGAAAATTGTACAACAAGCCGACGGAAAAGACGGTAATCCGGAAGACTTAAAGCATCCGGACGACTTAAATGCGGCTTACGAAGTTATGTTTGTAAAAAATAAAAATGAAGCATCCAGATTAAAAACAGAAGTTGATTCCTATCGTCAGTATGTTTCATCATTAGTTACAAATCCTTCAATTAAAAATATTATTGAGAGCAATTTAAGTACGGAACCTTCCGAAAAGGCAAAGAAAAACAAACAAACATGGGAAGAATCCATGTTCTGGCAAATGCCTTTAGCGGCAGCCGTTACTCTGCTTACTAAGCTTCAGAATGATATCCGATATGCGGAAGGAGAAGTATTGGCTGATCTTCGTAAAAATATAGACATCGATGATTTCAGGGTGAATAAAATCGAAGCGTTCGTTATTCCTGAATCTCAAACGGTGATGCGTGGTACTCCTTACAAGGCAGACATTGTTTTATCGGCTCAGGATTCTACACAAAGACCTCGCATATTTGTCAACGGCAAACAATTAGCTGAAGAAGCTAACGGTCACTATACTGCTGGAACAGGAGCTACGGGATCGTTCCAGGTAAATGGCCATATTGAGATGCCACGAGAAGACGGTTCTTTCAGCAGGCACGATTTTACTTCTCAGTACTTTGTTGTAGAACCGAGCGCCACAGTGGCTCCTTTATTGATGAATATGCTGTATGCCGGAATTAAAAATGAAATTCGGATTGCAGTTCCGGGAGTAGCCAGCCAGAATGTAACTGCCAGTATATCCAATGGTTCATTGGTTCATAAAGGAAACGATATTTGGGAAGCAACCCCAAATTACGGATCCGATGCCATCATCACGGTAAGCGCACGGATGGCAGGAGGACGTGTACAAGAAATGGCAAAAAACACCTTCCGGGTTAGGCAACTACCGGATCCAACCGCTTACATTAACGTTACGGATCCAAATGGTAACGAAGTTCGTTTTAAAGGAGGCAGACCGCTTTCTAAAGCCGCGTTAGCAAATGTGAATGTTCTCAGCGCAGCTATAGATGACGGCATACTCGATATTCCCTTTACTGTAATTCGTTTTGAATTAAGCACAACAGACTCTATGGGTCTTACTATTCGGGAATCATCGGACGGCGCCCGTTTTTCGGATCGTCAGAAAAACATGATCCGTGGATTGGTAAGAGGTAAAACAGTTCTGATCAGAGGAATTGTAACCCGTGGCCCCGACGGATTGGAAAGAATATTAAATGCTCCATTAGAAATAATAATAAATTAAAGTCACTATTATATGAAACCGGTTTATTATATCTTTGTATTTGTTTTGGTTTTTGTTTGTTTACAAGATACTTTTGCCCAAACCCGAAGGCCTACCCGCCAACGTCCTTCAGAAGTGGAATCGAACAACCTTCCCTCTCTGACCGAAAGGGCAAAAATAAAAAATGAAGAAGAATCCAAATCTCCGGCTCACGTAGTCTGGGAACGTGAAATTTACCGTTATGTTGACCTTACAAAGGAAAACAACGCTGCATTGTATTATCCGGTTCAACCTATCGGAAACAGAATGAATCTTTTCACCTTACTATTTAAATTATTGATGGATGGTAAAATTACAGCGTATAACTATTTTGACGGACGGGAAGTATTTACGGAAGAGGAAAAAATAGATTTTGAGAATATCCTGAAAAAGTACCAGATACTATATACTAAAGAAGGTGACCGGTTCGTAGTAGACGACAGTGATATCCCCAGTTCGGAAGTCACCATGTATATGGTTAAAGAAGGGTATTACTTTGATGCAGCTACGGGAACCTTTAAGTCTTCTATTATTGCTTTATGCCCTTTATTGGTTCGTGAAGATTATTATTACGGAGGCACCACCAGCGACGCCTTATTCTGGGTAACTTACGATGAAATACGTCCTTATATTTCCCGTGAGATGATTATGACTTCCAATTACAACAATGCATTAACTTATACTATAGACGATTATTTTCGTAAACAAATGTATTCCGGAGATATAGTCAAAACAACGAATTTAATGGGAAGAAGCCTGGCCCAGGAGGTCGGTAGCGAACCCGAAGCTTTAAAACATGCTCAGGATAGTATTGAAAACCAATTGAAAGAGTTTGACAAAAAACTATGGGTAATCAATACGGAAAAAGATACTACCTCTGTAGCCGTTAACGACACGGAAGATAATAAAAAGACAAACGATAATCCAAAGGTAGTAAGAAGAAACACCCAGAAAGAAGAAAAAGTATCCAAGTCAGAAACATCTAAGCCACAAAATACCTCACCGACAAGAAGTGTTAGAAGAAACCGTCGATGAACTTGTTCTGGCAGATATTTTTTACCTTCGCCAAAATAGGAATGTTCACAATTGGCGGAGGTTACGCAATGTTACCGTTGATACAACAAGAAGTAGTAGATCAGAAAAACTGGATCTCACAAAAGGATTTCATTGACATGATCGCTATCTCTCAATCCGTACCGGGAGTGTTCGCCGTAAATATTGCTATTTTTGCCGGTTACCGGATGAAAGGAAATATAGGTAGTGTAGTTGCTGCATTAGGCACTATTCTACCTTCTTTTTTTATTATGCTGTTAATAGCTATGTTTTTCCGGAACTTTCAGGACAATATATACATAGCTAAAATGTTCAATGCCATCCGTCCTGCGGTAGTAGCATTAATAGCTGTTCCTGTTTTTTCTACAGCAAAAACGGTTGGAATTAATGTAAAAACCATTATCATTCCTGTGGCTTCTGCATTTCTGATTTGGTATTGGGGAGTCTCTCCGGTATATATTGTATTAATTGCAGCCATCGGAGGAATAATATATGGAAAACTAGCTAAAAATCATAAATAACTATGTTATTGTATTGGCAACTATTCGTAACTTATTTTAAGATTGGTCTCTTCGGTTTTGGAGGAGGTTACGCCATGCTTTCTCTTATTCAGCATGAAGTGGTGGATAAGAGAGAATGGATCTCTGCAACTGAATTTACAGACATTGTGGCAATCTCACAGATGACGCCCGGGCCGATAGGTATCAATTCAGCTACCTATATCGGTTATAGCGTTACAAACAATGTACTGGGATCTGTTATAGCAACTTTTGCGGTTTGCCTACCCTCTTTTATCCTGGTACTGGCCATCGCTCATTCTTATCGGAAATTCAGCGCAAATAAATATGTAGAATATGCTTTCGAGGGATTAAGACCTGCAACCGTAGGATTAGTAGGAGCTGCTGCACTTCTTTTAATGAACAACGAAAATTTTATTGACTTTAAAAGTATTATTATATTTGTTATCGCTTTCATTTTAACGATGTTTACTAAACTACATCCTATTTTATTAATTTTACTTGCCGGGATAGCAGGCTTATTTATCTATTGAATGAATGCGTTCTCTTCAAATATAGGCCTTACTGCTTTAATATCGGAATACCTTGCTGAGTAATCCCTTCCAATGAGATATCCAGTTTCCGGCAACTTAAATTATTATAAAAGCTAATGGTGGTTTGACCTGTTTTATCTATGATCACATCCGGATTCCAGTACAACGTTCTTTTATGGTCGTAAGTATCCGGTAAAGAATCATCCCGATATTCATAACTGCTAAAAAACTCTTTCGGCTTGGAATAACCGTCGAAACCAGTATACCGCGTACCGGGAATTACGCGCAACTGAAAATTCCGGTACGGATAAATATAGATAGGTATATACGGATTTCCAATTTTATCACTTTTCGTTTTTTGAGAAATCATAATCTGATTTACCTCCTCTATTTTTCTCCTTGAAGTAAATTGTTGTAAAACAATATCGTAATTACGTTTCCCTACTCTTAAAGGTTTTTCAAAGTATATGTTCCATTTATTATCATCCATATGAAAGAATACTGCATGAAATGGTTCTTTGTAAAAGAATACTCCATTCGTTTCAATATCGGAGATATTTTTTATCTCTATATTGTTCCTCATTTCCTGAGCCGTAAAATGTTCTTTAAAATTGGGAGCAACAGGAAGATAAGAAAGAGAACTAAATTCAGTGCTGGAAACTGCATTCGGATCATTTCCTCCGATACTTCTCTGAGACTCCGTTAAAGATGTTATATCAGAAGAAAAAGTAGGATCTGTCGAAGTATTCAAATCTATGAGATTATCATTTTCAACATTATATCTTGCTGCTACAGCATACAACACACCTTTATAATTTTCATCGTTTAATGACAAATAATCATGAACAAATTCCGGGGTACTTTCTCCTTTATCAATCATCCGGTCTATCTCTCTTCCCACATGATATATCAGGTCTTTTTCTCTATTTTCTTTAATTTCCACTTCTGAAAGCAACAGCAGTCGGGCAAGGCTGTCATTCGCGGACATCAATTCTTTGGGAGTCAAATCTTTCTGCCCACTTAACTTGCCCGGTACGTGATCCCAATCCAATTCGGATACAAAGTAAGGTTTGGGAGAAGGACTGAACCAACGATCCAAACGAATCTTTTTCCGGGCATCATTAATAGCCGGACTACGTATCGCAATAAACCATTCACCATAATAATCTTCGGGATAAAAATGAAAATATCCTTTTTCGTCCGTAAAAGTCGATTCATCCATAAATTCCGTATTGTCTTCATTCTGCAAACGAGCTTTGACTTCTACATTTTTTCCGGCCGGATCGCTGATAAAACCTTTTATGGTTAATTGTTTTTCCGGTTCAAAATCAAACTTAAATGTTTTCAGACCTGCCATAGACTGCCACTCATATCGTTTCCATCCCTGCACCAGCATCAGTAAATCCAGCGCCGCCACACGTGCAGGTTCCTGATTCTCAAAATAATATACGGGATCTTCGATATAACCTTGCAAATCAGAAGATAGTAAGAAATAAGACGCAATGTCTTCTTTATGGGTTGTTCCTGCTATCGTTTCCGCATCACGAATAGACAGTGAAAAATGAATTTCAGAAGAGATATGCTCTTCAGGAACAGACAAGTTTACATTTACCCTTTCCAGCGGTTGGTACTCCTCTTTATCAGGAGCAACCTCTACCAAAATCTTCTCGTTCGTTTTCAGAGGAATAAAAGCCAGACGTTCACTATAAATCTCTCCTTTCTGATTGAAAAGAACAATTTGATTAACTCCCGACGGTAAATCTTCTTTAGGTATTCTAAGCTGAAAGACGGATGAATTTAATTCCACATCCTGAAAATAAACAACTTCTCCCCGGCAAAGAATGGATAATCCCAAAACAGCCGGCGGGAACTTTTCCGTTTTCTCTATTTGTACGATCAATGAATTTTTAAGATTGTTATTTACAGTCATTACACATCCACTAGATAAAGCGGCAGGTAGATCAAAAGAATATTTTTTTTGATCGAAAGTTACCTGTACTTTATTTTTACTTCCATCAGGAGTATAAGCAAAAGATCCCATGCCTGCGTGAAGATCAGAGAAAGCACTAACTATTTCTCCCCGTGAATTGATGACCTCCCCTTTTACATGAATAGGAGCTCCATCTTCTCCGACAGCTTTAAAGGCTACAGTAGAAGATAAACCATTCACCAGATTGCCCCCTTCGGGATAAAATTTCACATTCACTTTATCTGATTTAGAGGCTTTTTTTCTTGAAGTAGGCAAATAAATATCCAGATCTTCTTTCAAATCATTTTTATTATAGTTATTGTCCGGCTTATATTCAGCAAAAACAGGGAAGACCCTGGAAAAAATAACTTCTTCTCCAAAATTCAACATATTCTTTGTATAAGCGCGAACTTCATAAAACCCCGGAAAATATTCGACATTCAACGTAGAAAGATAAAAATCGCCATAACACCTTCCGTCTTCCACCTTAAGTTTCTTTGTTTCTAAAACCTTACCTTTTGAATTCAAGAGTTCCACATACAATATCTTGCTCAAATGGGTAGGTTGATGATAAGAGGTAGTAACTACAGATGCATTAAACCACATACTTTCTCCGAGAACGTAACCCGTATTATCAAAGTGAAGATATACTTTTTCCTGAGGAATTATACGGTTAAATACCCGTATATTGTTTATATA
>JAJBTS010000218.1 GCA_020860885.1 Bacteroidales bacterium | reverse complement strand
AAACGTTAATTCTTTTGTTGAATCGATAGTCGATGTTTGTTATACGGCTCCCAGTTTTTATACTCAGGAGATAAAGGATTTGAATGGGGTAGAGGTCAAAGCCGAAGATATCTTAGATCGTGTCATGCCTTTCCTGAATGTAAACATATACAATCCGATCGTATTTGACGATCAGATTCTATTACCCAACAAGAAAAATTTATTTAAGTATTATCAATTTGAATACATGGGATCGACAGATTCTCTCGGATACCAAATACATCAGATTGAGATCATTCCTAAGCGGCAAAGCCAGCAACTTGTTTCCGGTTATTTCCATATAGTGGATAATATGTGGATCATCTCAAAGATAGATTTGAAAGGAAGGATAGAACTTTCGGATTTTTATATCCAGACTGAATTCGGATTGCCTAGTGAAAACTTTTTATTACCTATAAAATCGAGCCTGACTTTTCATCTGAATTTATTGGGAAATGAGGTAATTAATACATATCATGCTTTATTTCAGTACGAATCGGTTAAACTGAATGACTGGCGAGAAAAAGAGAAAATATTATCTTACGATCTGAGTGACTATTTTAATGCAGCCAGGGATTCTTTACCCATCATCCGGGATTCATTGTTTTGGAATAAGAAACGCCCCATACCCCTTTCTGATCATGAAGAAACGTTGTATGAAGCACAATTACGAATACAGCACGAGGCAGATTCCATAGCCAATGAGAATTCAGGAAAGAGAACCTGGAATTATTCCCGGGGAATATTTTTTTCTCAAAAGCTCCATTATAATAATACCCAGCTTATTTATTCGGGATTAATTAATCCATTGAAATTTTCTTATTCTAAGATAGATGGAGTTGTATATTGGCAACAATTCCGGTTAACGAAAGATTTTAAGAACGGACAAATCTTTCAGTTCAGACCGGATATAGGATTTCTCCTTCAGAAAGATGAAATCTATTTTAATGTTCCTGCCGAATGGATCTTTGCTCCTGCAAAATTTGGATCTTTAAATGTTTCTGTCGGTAATAGCAATCAGTCGTTTAATTCAAAAACCTTAGAAAAAATTAATGAGATTATTCCTGATAGTATCAATTTCGATGATTTTAATATTGACTATTTCAGGCATTACCGTTTGGAGGTAAAATCCAGCTATGAATTAACCAATGGTCTTTTAATGTATGGAGGAGTAGACTACAACTGGTATATGCCTGTAAACGGAGAAAATAGTAAATTTCATTTGAAGGCCGGAATGGATGAAGATCTTCAGGATTTGGTCTCAGATCAGTACCGCGCATTTTCTCCTGTGGTCGGATTAAGATGGACTCCCGGACAGTATTACCGATTCAATGGGACCCGGAAAGAATACCTTAATTCCAAATTTCCTACCGTTTCTGCGGAATATGCAAGAGGAATTAAAGGAATCTTTCGGAGTAATAGTGATTATGAAAGGATTGAAGTAGATATCCAACAAAAGATTCCCCTGGGTTTGATGCAGTCTCTTCATTATTATATCGGAGCCGGTTGGTTTACCAATACACGGTCGATCTATTTTGCCGATTTTAAGAAATTCCGAAAAAGAAATATTCCTGAATCCTGGAACGATCCGATAGGAGGGATTTTTCACTTGCTTCGCGGCGATTGGTACAATGCTGCCAACTCCTATTATCAGGCACATTTTATGTATGAATCTCCGTTCTTTTTATTGCAATTATTTAAGGGAATCACCATTCGCGACGTTCTACAGGAAAGAATTTATGTTAGTCAACTATATACACCTGTTCTTCCTTCTTATACCGAAATCGGATACGGAGTAGGTAATTTTTTAGGAAATATGGGAATTTTCTTTTCCCTTAATAAGTGGAAGTTTGACTCGGTCGGTTTCAAAATAGCATTTGATCTTAGATAATAAAATAAAGAATGAAGCTGTACAAAAGAACTGTACTTAAATTCTCTTTTGTATAGCTTCATTCCTCATCAATATCATTCTACATTTACACGTCCGCCGGGGGTATGGGAGATATACTCAGGAGCATACAAACATTGTATAGTAGCTATTCCATTGGAATAGTTTCCGGAAGCCGAAGCGTATAAATTGTATTCTAACACATACGTACCTTTGGGCATTGCATGAAAATAGAAATTCATAGAGGCATCTTTAGGTGCCTGATAGTAGATCAATCCCTGACTCCATTGATTACCGGATAGTTGCTCTGTTAATTCAAAACAAGATGCCCGCATATCTTTCAAATGAACAAATTCCATATCCCGGTTTGTACGGATGGTTAATCTTATGGTGACTTTATCCCCGACTTTCAAAGGACTGTTTTCTGAGACAGGAACTAACGTTTTTCCGTTAGCCGTTGTTTGTTCTTTATAAATTTCTTTCTGAACATTCAAATCGGTTTTCGCATCGTTAATCTTATCCAGGTCTTCAAAATACTGCCAGTAAAGAGCCCCCCATGCAGGACCATTATCCGATTTATTTACTTTCACATTTGCCATATTTTTTTGAATAGAAGAAGCGTCGTATGTTTTTTTGATATAACCGGTTCCGGCTACGGCGTCCTTCGAGTCTATGGTCTGCTTGCCTAATTTGATTTCAACATTTCCAGTATTGCTCAACCAATCCGATCCCGTATTCAGTAGAATATTGATCGAAGCAACCGTTGCGGGAACGCTTTCCCACATCTGGGTTTGTTTTTGTTTCAGTAACCAAAGTTTCATTTCATCCATTTCTTGTGCCGTAGCCCCTACTTCTTTGAAAGCTTGCATAATAAATGTATGCACACACGTAGCACTTTGTGTCATGAATGAATAGGTATTATTGTTTGCCCAATACATGCCTAGTTCCGGATCATGAGTCGCATGTTCCGATAAAGATTTCAGAATGTTTTTGGCAATAGCCGTATTTCCGTTTCTCTGTAAAACGATGGCTGCAAGAGCCCGATCGTACAAGCGGGTAGAGTTTGCCCAGTAATTCTTCAAAAGATTGGAGTAGAATTCAACAGCTTCGCCTGTTCCTATCGGATCAATGTTCTTATAATAGGATCTGACGAACAAATATTCCAGTTCATAGGTAGAGACCGTTTTGAGCTTTTTCCAATCTTTATTGTTCTTCTTAAGATCTTCGTAATGACGGATAAAAGCATTGTCAATAAAACCGATGGCTGAGTTTCGCATGCCTGCTATGTTATCCGGATTCTTATTTCCGTTCCATTGCGATAATTCTCCCATTCCGTATAATATCCATTGAGTGATAGATACATCACTATTCATGTTTTTGAACCAGGACCAGCCTCCATCGAAAGCCTGAAGTGCTTTCAGTTTATCCAATGCCTGATTGTTTAGATTGGCTGCCCTGTTCAGATCAAATAACAAAGATAAACGTTGTTGTTGCGATGTCTCGTCCTCTGCTTCCATCACCCAGGGAGTTTCTTCAAGCAATACATTTTTTAAGTCCTGATTTTTCTCCAGATTCGATAACAGCGTTTCTTTATTTTCTCCTTGTTTCGTCCATGCATCAATGATCTGTTTGATCTTCGGTGTGCTGTTTGCAATATTAGTTGCCATAACGTTTGAATAATAGGCTCCGAACCAGGATAAAACGTTTTCATTTTGAGGGGTCGTGATAGAAGGCAATGCCTGAACAGCATACCACGTGGGATTGCTTGCAAATTCCAGTGTAAGGCGATAATTCTCTAAAGAGGGTGACGGATTTGCTAACTTCTCAAAAGTATATTCCTTCTGTTGGTTACCGGTCACATTCAGAGGCATACTTTCCGTAACCATAATACGGTTAGGAAGAACAGGGATTAAATGCTGTTCTCCATCGCTGAAAGTTGCAGATTGGGCTACGATCTTGAAGGTAGTCAGATCGATTCCCGAAGGAACTTCGAACGACCAGTTCACGGAAGTTGTTTTACCGGGTTCCACAGCAAACGTCTTAGATACATCTTTTACTTCTATCTGCGGTTGGTTATTGGAAGGATCTAAAAACTCAATATACACCGAACCGGAAATACTCTCTTCCGATAAATTGGAAATATTAGCTGAGAGAGTCATTCTGTCTCCTGTACGGATAAATCGCGGAACATTCGGAGCAACCATAAGTTTTTTCTGACTGATCGCTTCTTTTACGAGTTGACCGAATTTCAGATCTTTTGTATGAGCCAAAGCCATAAACTTCCAGGTTGTGTTGCTTTCAGGGACGGTAAAGGAGAGGATGGTTTCACCCGCTTCATTTGTTTTTAACTGAGGGTAGAAGAAAGCTGTTTCGTTGAAATTCTGGCGAATTTGCACTTCACTTCCGCTTTCCTTCATCTCTGATTCAGTGGAAGATTCAGGTATGGTAAAACTACCGTCTCTGACTGTCTTCTTCTGAGTAACAACTACTTCAACAACAGAAATATAAGCCTGGCTATCTTCCAGATCGGCAATTTCAATACCTTCTTCTTGTACCATACTGTTTTTTCTTGATGAGAGATTTCCAGAGCCTCCTGTTGCATATCCATATAATAGTTGATCCATCCCCGGTCCAAAACCGAACCAATTGAAAGAATCATATTCAAAGTCAGGCACTGTTATGTATTTTTTTCCGTTATTCAACCAACTGGTAGAAGTGTTAAATTCCGATCCCACACTATTTGAAACACTCCATAATGAAGAAACCCTCACAGGATTAAATCTCCATGAGTGGGTGTATATTTTATCCAGGGAAGCATCGTACATCCCGGCCAATACTTCCGCCAGAACTTGATTGTTTTCTGTATCTTTAACGGATATTTTCCATTCTTCCTGCTGTCCGGGAAGAAGTCGGTCGCGAAACACTGCCATCGTTAGATTTAATGATTTATCTTCCTGTTTCCTCCTGACCTCAATATTTTCTGTAAAGAATTTTTCATCTTTTACATACGTAAAAGTTACAGTAATACCTTCTCCATAAGATTCAAGATAAGGTATTTCTATTTTTCTGTTTTCATTATTCAATACAAAACGGGAAGCTGATAATTTCTTATTATCCTTAAATATTTCGTACAATACATACACTTCTTTTACCGAACTTCCCAGAATAATTTCTGCTTTTTCTCCGGGTAAACAATTAATTTTAGGAGTCATTACCCATTTATAAGTCGGAACAGGAGGTTGTTTGTCCTTTGTTGAAGCTAAAGTAAAATCCTGCTGGGTTTCAATTTCCCTGTTTTGTAAATCTTTCGCTTTAGCAATTATCCTATATCTGCCGGAAGGTAAGTTCGCTATTTTTCCTTTATCCAGAGTTTCTCCCGATGTGAAGTTTCCGGATAAAACCGATCTATTAACCGTCCAGTTCTCCGGATCGTCTTCCCATTTATCTTTATTTTTTATATCCAACCGATAGATTTCGAAAGTTCCTGATGTATCGACTTTTTTATTGTTCAGATTCAACGAATTGATTTTAATGTCGGGGATATTATTTTTATCTACAATATCTTGAAGGCCATCCAAAGAAAGATACATAGATTTTTCTCCAATACTCAGGTAAGTATTGGAGGTTTGTGTTTCACCGTTCGTGCTCGTAACTGTGGCTTCAATGGTATACGTATAAAATACATTGGGATTGTTTCGGTCATCGAAAGATTTTTCTGCAGTAAAAGAAATTTTGAAATTTCCATTAGTATCCGTTTGTACTTCTCCTTGTGCTATTTGTACGGAAGAGTAAAAAGGACCTCTGTACAGCCAGTGGTTTTTTCTTGTGATTTTATATTTTACCGGTATCTCCTGCAAGTTAACTCCGGAGAAAGTTTTCGTACTTCCGGTTACATGGATACTATCTCCCAGATTGTAGGTTTTATCATTTTCATCGAATTTTATGTCGAACGTAGGGCGTTTATATTCTTCTACCCTTATAGGAATAGAGCCATTATCGGCATCCGTCCGAATGGTGTATCTTCCCGTTAATAAGCCTTGTGGAATAACAAATTCACCCGCAAAAGAACCGAATTCATTCGTAGTCATGCTTTTATTGGATATTTCTTTATTATTTGCATCCCTGAAAGATACATTATAAGTCTTATTAGGAAGAACGGCGGTCCGGTTGTTTTGCTTTTGATAAGAAATACCTTTGAAATAAACCGTTTGCCCCGGGCGATAAATACTTCTGTCTGTAAATAAAGTTACCGCTATAGCATTTTGTTCCCTATTATTGTTATAGTTGGAAATCCAGGGAACCGGTGAAATGGTAAGGTCTTTATCATCACCCGCTACAATATTATAAAAGGCAATATCTTTTTCTCCGTTTTCTGTAGCCAGACCCATAACATCCGTAACAACGGTTTTATATAATTCCAGGGTATTGTTGCTTTTCCTTTTGTATAAACGGACTTGTGCCCCTTCAATAGGTGTGCCCGACATTCTGTCTGTAACCAGAAATTCTCTTTGATTGTTTATGGATCTGGATATACTGGCCAACCGGCTAACAGAGAACTGTTTGTTAGCAGGATATGCTGTCGATTTATCCACTTTGATTACATATTCATAATTGCCTAAGTCCTCCATTGGGAGCTTAATAGTTGTATCGGAAGATATGTAAGGATAATTATTGGTTAAATCTATTGTTTCTTTTTTCACCAGTTTACCCTCTTTCTTATATTTTCCTGTTCTATCCCAGTAATCTTTATAAGAAGCGATAGGTGCATCTATTTTGTAGATTTCGACATGTATCCGGGTCAAATTTTTATAATTGAGTTGTAAGCAAAGATCCTGTCCCGGATAAACTACGTCTTTGGCAGTTGCGGTCAAATTGCTTTGTGTGATTTGAGTTAAAAGGTTTTTCAACAATCCTATCCGTTCGTAATGAGGATATTGATCTATTCCTTTTTTTAAGATTTCATAAGCCTTATGTAGATTTTCTTTTTGACTTTCTTCGTCATTCGAATTACGAGGAATAGTATAATAGGAAGCCTCCCTAAATAAAACCTCCACGACGTAATCCGAAGAATTGTATTTATTCTTTAAGTCTTCCAGAGCATTCAGATAAAGTAGGCTGAGAGATTCTCCCTGATAATTGTCCTTTACAAAATCCAATCGGTCCAGGTCCGCTATCAGCAAAGCCGGATGGTTCGGGTCTTGATTTCTGAATTGAAGTAATTGCTGGAATAAGGATAGAATTTTTGTTGAGAAATTATATTCCTGCTGAGGAATAGATAACTGAATAAATTCATTGACAGGAGCAAAATATCTTTGATCCGTTAAAGGAGATTGTTCAAAAAAGCTTTGTATCAGATAATCGCTGTTTAATGCAGATAAAATCCCTATTCCTTCGTGAACAAGAAAATCATAGAGAGTAGGCCGTAAGCTCCTGGAGGTTTCCCCTTCAATAAGGATTTTTTCGTATTCTGAAGCCGGAGTATTTTGTAATTCTTTCGCTGGAAGTACGGATAGATCGACCAAATCAGATATTTTTTGAATAAAAAGGTTTGCGGGCCATTCCCGGATATCCTCAGGAACAAACCCGGTTATCGCTGTTCTTCGCCTTATTGAATAAGAATAGTTATCGTAATACAATTTATATACATTTGCCAATACAGAGTAAAGCACAGCCTGCTCCGTTTTATTCCGGCTTTTTTCGGTGAATGATTTTATTTCCCGGATCATTTCCGGTAATTTATTCTTGTCGATCGATGTTTCGAATTTTAGCTGATAAATAATAGATTTAATCAGCTCGGCACTATTATTATTCTTCAGTGCATCCTGATAAATCTGATCTACGACTTCCAATGCAGATTTCGGTAAGGATTGTTTTTCGAACGATTCAACTTCCTTCCATTGAGTTGAATATTGGGAATAAATAGGACTCATAAAAATTAGTGTAACGAAAATTAAAAAACAGCGTTTCATATCTTATTTTTTATTAATTGTTGTTTGCTAAGGTAATAATAAATTGAATAATCCCGTACATTTTGTTATATTTGTCTTTTATTAACAGCTAAAGCAAATAACATATTATAATGAATAAACGTATTTGGCCCTCTATTTTGTTCCTGCTGTTTGGAACAATTTTCATTTATGCTCAAGATCCAGTCTTTAACACAGTAAAAACAGAATTGAATCGAAACTTTGAAGTATTGAAACAACAAACCGTACCCGCTTATTATGGGTTTGTGCGGCTGGATGAAATGCAAGCTATTACAACAGCGGCAAGCCTTGGAAAGTTGCAGTCGGAGGCGATATTAAATTCGCCTAACCGTGTTATGTCGATAGGATTGCGGGTAGGCGACAATAATTTAGATAATTCTCATGAGATCCGCGAATCCGGTTGGGGAGGATCGCAGGGTATCAGCGTGAGAGGAAGTTATATTCCTTACGAAGATAATACAAGAATTATAAAAAATAATATCTGGTTGTTGCTGGACGATCTATATAAAGAAGGGGTTCAAAACCTACGAGCAGGTGAAAGCCAATATGGCTGTCAAAGTAGAACAGGAAGATAAGTCTCCCGATTTCTCCATAGAAAAGGTAGAGAATTATTATGAGAATCCGGTTCTTTGGAAAGACTTAAACCTGAACCCAAAAGCTTTGGAAGAGAAAGTAAGGAAGTATTCGGCTGTATTTGATAAAAACGATGAAATAAGAGATGGTTCGGCATACATTGTCGCCTCTCTCAACAGAAGGATATTCATCGATACGGAAGGAAGGGAAATGGCCCAGAATACAGTGAATATACAGTTGTTCTTAACGGCTAATGTTTTAGCAGATGACGGGATGTATTTACCTCTTTCCAAGTCCTGGATGGCTTTTTCTGCCGATGAATTGCCGTCGGATGAAGTAGTGATAAAGGCCGCAGAAGAAATGAGTTCTATGCTTTCTGCATTAAAGAAAGCTCCTGTGGTAGAATCCTTCACAGGACCAGCTATTCTTTCTCCTGCAGCTTCGGGAGTCTTCTTCCATGAAATTTTCGGACACCGGGTGGAAGGCTCACGCCTGAAACAGGAAACCGATGCACAGACTTTTAAAAAGAAAGTAGGAGAAACCGTTCTGCCGAAACACTTATCCGTAACTTTTGATCCTACTCAGAAATATTTTCAAACCACTCCTTTGGCGGGAGCCTATGCTTTTGACGATGAAGGGATAAAGGCGCAAAAAGTCGAAGTTGTGAAAAACGGGGTGCTCAAAAACTTTTTAATGAGCCGTACGCCGATTGAAGGTTTCCTTCATTCCAACGGACATGGCAGATCTTCTGTCGGAAATAGTCCCATATCTCGCCAGTCGAATATGTTTATAGAAAGTACCCAGAAGTTTTCGCACGAAGATTTAATGAAGAAATTACGGAAAGAGGCAAAAGACCAGGGAAAAGAATATGCTTACTATTTCAAAGACGTAGCGGGTGGATTTACTACTACGAGCCGTTATTCTCCCAATTCATTTAATGTAACTCCGTTGGTTGTTTACCGGGTTTACGTCGATGGCAGACCGGATGAATTGGTGCGTGGAGTCAATTTGGTAGGAACACCGCTTGCAATGTTTTCACAAATAGAAGCTTGCAGTAACGATTATGCTGTTTTTAATGGTATATGTGGCGCTGAATCAGGAAGTGTTCCTGTAGCTTGTGTGTCTCCTGCCTTATTTGTAAAACAAATAGAAACGCAGAAAAGAGCCAAGAGCCAGACTCAGCCTCCCTTATTACCGAAGCCTGAAATTAACGCGTCGAACCCGAACGCTTCCGGAGATGAAATTATACTCAAAGCCATAAAGGATGAAGTGAACCGGGCTCTTCAGGGCCTGAAGATGGATGGATTGCAATCTCCTTTCTTTATTGGTTACACCATTGGAGATATGAAACAAATGACCGTAGCTGCTTCTCATGGGAGCTTGTTGGGATCCAACATCAATCACGGAAGATCTTCCGGTTCCCGTTTGCTGATAGGAGACTACCAATGTACGGATGAAAATTTCCAGGGTTCAGGTAGTACCGGCGGCTATTACGATGGTTCTCCTACCTTAGAAAATGATATAAAAGCAATCAGGACGACTATATGGAAAGATCTGGATGCAATTTACAAAAGTGCAGCCGAAACGTATGAGCAGAAAATAGCAACTATTAAGCAATTGAATATCCCCGCTGAAGAATTGGAATTGCCCGACTGGGACAAAACTCCGGTTGTGGTTATGAAAGATCTTCCCCGTCAACCTCTTGATTTTGACAGAAATAAATACGAAGAATACGTGAAAGCAGCTTCTTCCGTATTTAACGACTACAATGAAATATTCGATTCCAGTGTATCTATGCAATTAGTAGATGGAACTGCTTATTTCTACAATACGGAGGGAACAGAATTTATTTATCCGCTATCCTTCATATTCATGAACGGATCTGTGTCGGGTAAAACGGAAGAAGGTGAAGATATAGACGCCAGTTTTGACCATGTATTTGCCCGCGCGGATGAACTTCCTTCGGTAGATGCTTTGAAAGAAGAATGTAGGAAACTGGCCGCCAGCCTTATTGAAGATATCAAAGCTCCTAAGCTGAAAGAATCTTATTCGGGCCCTGTGTTGTTCGAGAATAAAGCAGTGACTGGAACATTCTATACCAATTTCTTCTGGGGAGGTGATATCTCATTGGTGGCTTCCAGAAAACCTCTTAGTTCAAGCGGGTTCTCTTACGGAGGAAATTCTATCGAAGAAATGATGGACAAACGTATTACTGCCCGGGAGATCACTATAGAGGATATGACCGGAACAAAAGAATACAAAGGAGTGAAGCTGATCGGTTATGCTCCGATCGATGCACAAGGAGTTGTTCCTCCTGAAAAAATTACTCTGGTTGAGAAGGGAATTCTTAAAACGCTGCTAAGCGATCGTATCCCGACTCCGAAAGTACCTCATTCCAACGGACATTCCTTGTTTAATGCGAACCTTTCGGGAAGTTTGAATACAGGCGTTGTTCGTTTGTCGGATACACGTACGAAAAAACACGAGGAATTGAAAAAGGAATTGTTGGAGCGTGCGAAAGAGGAAGGTTATGACTACGCTTATATTGTACGGGATGTAGCCGGTGGCGGAAGCTATCCTACAGAATTGTATAAAGTGAATATGGACGGAAGCGAAGAACGCGTCCGGTCTGCTACTATCAACAATATCGATTCCCAGATCTTTAAGAAAATTGTTGCTGTTTCTGACGATGAACTTATCTACAATACCTTTGCAGGAAACTTGCTGACGGTGATTACTCCTACAGCTATCTTGTTTGAAGAGATGCAGCTTCAAAGCGATAGAATCGATAATTTCAAGAAGGCTCCTCTGGTTCCTTCCATGAAAACAAAATAAGGACGGTTAGGATCTAACGTAAAAATTAATAAGACAAAGGGATTATCCATTTATACCGGATAGTCCCTTCGTTTTTACTCATCGTCACTGCTTTTCAATTTATTCTTATTCTGCATAAAGAAATTAAAATAAAAAGAAAAAATCGAATCGAATTCCATGGCTCCTTTATCCGCAAGAGAGGTAAGGCTCTCGTAAGTGGTTGCCAATTCCGGATAATCCTTTTGATTTTGTTTGATTAAGTATTCTACAATTTCTTTTTTTTATTCTTTCCGCAGTTTCGGTTTGTTCTTTTCTTTTTGCTTGCGTAACTTGTGTTTCGGAAATACGATAAAACAATAAGGTTCGTGATTCTATATAAAATACGCCTTTCTTTTTAGCTATCTCAAACCACAATTTGTAATCTTCTGCACAATCGTAATACTGGTATTGTAAATCGTGTTTCTCCAGAAAATCTTTCCGGATGAAAGCTGTAGGGTGAAACAGGAAGTTTCTTTTCAATAACTCCACTACCGGATACTCAATGAGCCCGTCTACTGTCCCGGAAATGCTGCCTGCGTTAATATTTTCTCCGAAACGGTTCATCCAGGTACCGCAAACGGTTATGGAGGGTTCTTCTTCCATAATAGTATGTTGTATCATTAACCGGTCGATATGCATAATATCATCGGCATCCATCCGGGCAATGTACTTTCCTTTCGCTTGTTGCAACCCTTGATTCAGGGAACCGATAAAATCGTGATTGTTTTGTAGCAAAACAATTCGTTTATCGGAATAGGATCGAATGATCTGCAGAGTATTGTCTATCGAACCGTCATCGACAATAATAAATTCGAAATCGCGATACGATTGCTTTAATACGCTTTCGATCGATTGGGAAAGATATTTTTCCGCATTGTATACGGGCATCAGTACGGATATTTTACTCATAACTCATTTCATTTTTTAATAATTCTAGAATTTCCTGCATATTTTTACGGTAATCAAAGATGGACTTTGAACGGGAAAATGCTTTTTTGCTTAGACCTTCCCTGAGATTCTTATCTTCGATTAATTTTCTTAATCCCTCGTATATAGATTGCTCATCCTGCGGAACAATCAGTCCGCAGTCACCTACAATTTCTTTGGCCCCGGATACTTCAGTTACCAACATAGGTTTTCCCAGACAGAGGGCTTCACAGATTGCCAGGCTATACCCTTCCGTAAAGGATGCTGAAACAAATAAATCCGAGGCGGCCAGATAAGGATAGGGATTGGAGTAAAATCCTTTCATCAGAACTGTTTGCTCTAAAGAATGTTGCTGAATAAGTTCATCTATTTCTTGTTTTTGCTTGCCTTCTCCGATGATCCAACATTCAAAATCAAGTCCGTCCTTTTTCAGTTTGCTCAGGATAGGAATCAAGCGAAGGTAACCTTTGCATTCAATCAGGCGACCCATACAGCAAAGAGTCAGTTTGTCTTTTTGTATGATTGCCGATTGGGAAGCAGCTAAGATTTCTTCCCGGTTAATAGGGTTGTGAATCACCTGTTTTACAGTCTGAATATCCGGGAATAAGTGGTTGAAACTTTTAAGTGTTTGTCCGGAAACAAATACGATCTTATCCAGTTGCGAGTAGCACCACTGTTCTTCCGCATTGTCTTTGTAAAAACCGGTTGTCCAGTGAAAAGAGGAAAAGTCGCAATGCACCCAGGCAATTTTCAATGCTCCACTGTTCCTATGCGCAATATGTTTGGTTGAATAACCTTCCTGAAAAGCAATTTCTACATCGTATTTTTTGAATAAGTAACTGTCTGCTTCTTTCAGCGTAAACCAGTTGACTTGTTCGGGAATGTCTTTAAAGTAAACACCGTGTTCATGGATAATTAATAAATCAATATCACATCGATCATAATCCATACATTCAATAATGTTGAGCAGTAATTTTTCCGCTCCGCCACTATTCAAAGAGTCGATACAAAAAAGGAGGGATTTCTTTTTTGTTTGTTGTACCTCCTCAAAATGACCGGATAACTTCCGGTAAACCGCCAGGGTTTGCTGCATCATTGTTTCCAGATTAAACCGCTCTTTATACAATTGCCGGACATTGGCAGAAAGACGTTGGCGTAACTCACCGTTTTCAATCAAGGTAATTATCTTCTCAGCCAGGCTGTCTGTATCTACACTTAAACCGAAGACTTTAGAGAAACGGGTATTGACTTTTAAAGCATTCACACCATCGGTAAACATTTCATCCAAACCGTCGACAGCTGTAGTTACAATAGGTAATCCGAACATAGCCATTTCAATGGCGACGTAACTACATTGCTCCTGGAGAGAGGCGATAATACCGATATCGCTTTCCTTATAGTAGTGTTGTAATTCTTCAAAGGAAATACGCCCTAATATCTCAAGAGATAAGTCTTTAAAGTTTTTTTCAATAAACGATTTCACAGAAGAAGAGTAACCTCCTGCTATATATAATGTAACTTTATATCCTTTTTCCCGTACTTTTCTAAGACTTTGAAGTATGTATAATATTCCTTTACTTTCGGATAGAACTCCAACGTATAC
>JAJBTS010000435.1 GCA_020860885.1 Bacteroidales bacterium | reverse complement strand
GAATACACTAAATGTAGTAAAACATACTTACGAAAATGTCAGTGAGAAATGGAAGGCTCCAAAGCATCTGGAATTTACCATTGAGTTAAGGGAAGAAACATCTACTTACATCCTGACAGCAGAAATGGATTTTATTTATCTGGATTATTTAATTGAAAAGTATAAACTGACCCGGTAAAGAAGTAGAAATCTGAATACTCTCGGTAATTTCCTGTAAAATCCATATCTTTGCATTCGCAAATCAATCTATTGTCCAATTTATGAAGTGGCAACTCTGTATATAGCTATCCAGCTTCGGGTTTGCCGGGGAGTCTTTCTCCGGTATACGTTTGTTATGCCCGTATCCCTCACAGAGTTTTAATCAATAAAATTATTAATAATTGCTATGCTACACTTTAAAAGTGTTGCATACGCATGCCATTTCATAAAAACAAATGAACTATACATACAAACAAATCTGGCTTATCAACTTACCCATAATGGTGAGCCTGCTCATGGAACAGTTGATTAACCTAACCGACTCCATTTTTCTGGGTCACGTCAGTCAAATAGACTTAGGAGCTTCCGCACTGGCCACAATGTATTATACCGCCATTTATATGCTCGGTTTCGGTTTTAGTCTCGGAGTACAGGTGTTAATAGCAAGACGAAACGGAGAAAAACGATACAAAGATATTGGTAAAGTATTTTATCAGGGACTAATTTTTCTATCCGCATTTGCTGTTATCGTTTTCGTCTTGTCCAAACTTTTTTCGCCTCTATTGCTTCGCATGGTAATTTCTTCGGATAATGTATATCAGGCCACTATAGAATATATACAATGGCGGGATTATAGTTATCTGTTTGCCTTTCCGCTTTTAGCGATCCGTGCCTATTTTATTGGAATAACCCAAACGAAAATTCTTACTGCCAACTCTCTTGTTATGGTAGTATGCAATATCGTCTTCAATTATTTACTGATTTTTGGGAAAGCAGGATTCCCCCCGATTAGGGATTAGCGGGGCTGCTATCGGTTCTTCGCTTGCCGGATTTATCGGCTTATTGTTTCTGGCATTGTATATGTGGAAATACACAGACTCAAAACAGTATGGATTGCGTCCTGTATTTGATTTTAAGCTCTCCCTCCATCTTCTAAATATATCCATATGGACTATGGTACGATCCTTTTTTTGTATCGCACCATGGTTTCTTTTCTTTGTTGCGATTGAACATTTAGGAGAATGCGAACTGGCTGCCGCAAACGTAGTAAGGAGTATTTCGATGCTCTTTTTTGTAATTGTCAACTCCTTTGCCACAACTACGATTTCGCTGGTGAGCAACCTTATCGGAGCCAAACGAGCAGCACAAGTGATGCCGGCTTGCCGACGCATCCTAGCGTTGAATTATGCAATAGGTATTCCGCTTATAGTATTGGCCTTTATTTTTTCAGATAGTCTTTTGGGATTGTTTACAAATGATACGGCAGTTGTCCGGACAGCTTTTTATCCCTTTTGTGTGATGCTCTCCACATTTATTATTTCCGTACCGGCTTATATATATTGCAATACGGTAATCGGAACAGGAAATACACGAATAGCATTTATATTCCAGATGATAAATATTACGATCTATCTGCTCTATCTCTTTGTGCTGTCGCGTTCTGCAAACATACCTCTGGCGTTTTACTGGACTGCCGAACAGTTGTACGTTGTTGTATTGCTTGCATTGTCCTTAATCTTTCTGAAAAGGAACAAATGGCAAAATAAAGCCTTATAATTCATTAAAGGACACGGTCGTATTCGTATGGTCATCTCCAGACCTGCGGAAGTAAACTTTCTGAGTCTGAAAAAATATCTTTAGAGTCTAAAAAAATATTTTCAGACTCAGAAAATAAATTTCCGGACTTACGGGAATTAATATGTAAATAAGACAGGGAGGGAAAGGTACAATCAGGAAAGTCCGAACTCCTGGTGTATTTCCGGGATGATTACATCCTTAAAACCTTTCTTATTCAATCTTCTTTTGAATTCAGCCTGAACTTCCGGTTCCCCATGTACGACAAATACCTGTTTCACCTCCTGTGGATCCTGATTAGCCAGATACTGGCTTAGATCGTTGTAGTCGGCATGAGCACTCATAGAGTCTATAGACTTAATGCCGGCTTTAACATTAAAAGGTTTACCGAATATAGTTACAGTTTCCGGATGCAGCTTCAGACGGCCTCCCAACGACTGAGGTTCGCAATAACCGATCAATAAAATCGTATTGCGCCAATTCTCTATACTGTTCGCAATATGATGCTTTACACGCCCTGCTTCAGCCATTCCGGAAGCGGAGATGATCACCATCGGCGAATGATCTGAGTTCAATGCCTGCGACTCTCTCTTATCCGCTATATATTTCAAGCCTTTGAAACTGAAAGGATCTTTATCGGTAAGCATCAATTTCTGTACAGACCGGTTAAAAGACTCCGGATGTTGTTTTACTATATCCGTAACTTTAGTAGACATGGGACTATCCAGATAATACTTAATATCCGGCAGTCTCTTTTCTATTTCCAGGTCGTTCAACCCATACAATACTTCTTGTGTCCTTCCCACACTGAAAGCCGGAATAATCAGCTTACCTTTTTTCCCGATACAGGTTTCCATAATATTATCGTAAAGATCTTCCGCATAGGATTCGATAGGTAAATGCAATTTATTACCATACGTCGATTCGATAATTATATAATCGGCCTGAGGAAAAACCTGCGGGGAATGTAAGATGGGGTCACTGTATCTTCCGACATCTCCGCTGTATGCCAGGGTGGTTATTTTGTTATCTTCCTTCAACGTTAAATAAGTTGTAGCGCTTCCGATAATATGGCCTACATCGTAAAACCGGAAACTTATGTTTTCGTCCCGGGTTACTTTTTTCCCATAAGGAACAGGCACAAATAATTCCAGTGTTTTTTCAACATCTTGCTCTGTATACAACGGCTCCAACAATTCCCGTCCTTGTTCTTTCCTCTTTTTATTTAGATAAGTGATATCCTGTTTTTGTATGTAAGCTGAATCTTTTAATAATACCTGAGCCACATCCACGGTAGCCGGAGTAGCGTAAATTTCCCCGTTAAAACCTTCCTTTACTAACTTGGGCAATAAACCGGAATGGTCTATATGCGCATGAGAAAGGAATACGCAGGATACTTCCTGGGGATCGAATCCGAAATTCTGATTCAGGGGAGTGGTCTGAGGCCCCATTCCCTGAAACATTCCGCAATCCAACAATATTTTTTTGCCGTTATTTAACGTAATAAGATGTTTGCTGCCTGTAACAGTTCTTGCTGCTCCATGAAAAGCTATTTTCATATTTTATAGTTTAGCGTTCGTACTACAAATTAAATAAATTATATCTAGGAAAACAAACATGAACAGCAAAAAGCATCAGGTGCTGTTAAGCTTTTTTTATTCTTCTATCCTGCATATATAAATCATAATTGCTAACTTTGTGCAAATAAAAAACATCGCAATGAAAGTTAAAGTAATCAATAAATCCAGACACGCGCTACCGGAATACGAAACTGCTCAGTCTGCCGGACTGGACCTAAGGGCAAATATCGACGAACCGATTGTATTGGGATCTCTGGAAAGGGCTTTAATACCCACAGGATTATTTATCGAATTACCGGTAGGTTACGAAGCGCAAATACGCCCCAGAAGCGGACTGGCTATCAAATATGGTATCTCATTGGTGAACTCTCCAGGAACCATCGATTCCGACTACCGGGGAGAGATCAAAGTAATAGTGATCAATCTTTCCAAAGAACCTTTCACTATTACCGACGGAGAAAGAATTTGCCAGATGGTGATTTCCAGACACGAAAGGATCGAATGGGAAAAAACGAACGAATTGGAACAAACCATTCGTGGAGCCGGAGGATTCGGGCATACTGGAATCTAACTATAAAGAACTTTGAATGCAAAAATACATTTATTTGCTTTTATCGTGTATTCTCTGTGTTTCTGTTTTTGCCGGAAACAGTGATAAACTGACCGGGCAGGATAAGCTGAAATTCGATTATTTCTTCCTGGAATCGCTTCGCCTGAAGCAAAAAGGAGAAATGACCCATGCATACAACGCTTTGCAGCATGCTTTACATATCGATTCGACTTCCGCGGCTGCTCTGTATGAGATCAGCAATTATTATTTCGAATTGGGAAACAATTCACTCGGCCTGCAGGCAATTCAGCAAGCAGTCAAAAACAGTCCGGATAACTTTGAATATAAATTAGCTTTGGCGGACCTGTATCGCCAGACAGGTCAGGTTAACGAAGCCATCCAGATATACGAAGAGTTAGTAAAAAAAGATCCGCAGAATCTCGAATTGTATATTTCCTTAACGGAATTGTATCTGCAAGGTCCTACCGTAAATGTGGAAAAAGCAATAAATGCCTTGAACGGACTGGAAAACAACATAGGAATCAATGAATTTATTTCTATGCAAAAGTACCAGTTGTATATGACTTCCGGAAATAAAGAGAAAGCAGTGAAAGAAATAGATAAGTTGATACAGAAATTCCCTGCGGAGGCGAAATATCTTATTCTTCTGGGAGACTTTTACTTATCGGAAAATCAAAAAGAAACAGCTCTCTCTTTCTACAACCGGGCAATAAAGATAGATCCGAACAATCCTTTTTACTTCCTCTCCATGGCTAATTATTATGAAATGGAAGGTAAGGAAGAGGAAGCCATCATACAAATTGAAAATGCTTTGAAGAATCCGGGACTTGCCATTGAAATGAAACTGGGTATATTAAGCAGATATATTCAAACTCTTTACAGAAGTAAAAAGAATATGGATGCTGTGGATTCTTTATTCAAAACACTCATGGAACAACATACTCAGGAAAAAGAATTAAATACTCTTTACGGACAGTTTCTTTTAACTCAGGGTAAAATTGAAGAAGCGAAATTCCAGTTCCAGGTGGTTACGGAAGCTACTCCGGAAGAACTGACGGCATGGATGCCTTTGCTGGAAATCGCCATTCAGGAAAACAATGCGGATGAAATCATTTCTCTTTGCAACAGGGCTATGGTTCATTTCCCTGATGTTCCGGAATTCTATTTCTATAAAGCAACGGCTTATATGTTGAAAAAAGATTTGAACGCGGCATTGGAAACATACACAGAGGGTCTTGAATACATTCCGGATGACAAAAAAGCATTACAATCTACTTTCTACGGACAAATGGGGGACATATTTTTTCAACTGGGTAACAAAAAAGAGGCTTACTCGAATTACGAGAAAGCCATTCAGTTAAATAATATGAATGTAAATGTCCTGAACAACTATGCATATCAATTAGCTGTTAATAAAGAAAGTCTGGATAAAGCCGAGCGGCTGTCTGCTACAGCGGTTCAACTGCAACCGGAAAGCTCGACGTATCTGGATACGTATGCATGGGTATTCTTCCAAAAAGAAAACTATTCATTGGCTAAATTTTATATCGAAAGCGCTATTTCCAAAGAAAAAAACCCGGGAAGGGTGCTTTATGAACATTACGGTGATATCTTATACAAAACAGGCGACGTAGACAAAGCGGTTAGCCAATGGGAAAAAGCTCTTTCTATGGAACAAGATTCCCAGGAAGAAACAAACGAGGAGATTTTAAGAAAAAAAATAAACGACAGGACATATTATGAAGAGTAAGCAATATATACATTTTATCAGTAAGACAGGAATCATCCTATTATTTTTATCTATCGTTGTATGGTCAGGATGTAAGAGCAGCAAAGAAACGGAAGCGAATGTGGTTGCACTTGAAAAAGTAAGTAAAGAAGAGAGATTAAACAGGATCATCCAATCGGGTATTAATTACAATACAATCTCATCCAACTTAAAATTCACGGTTAAAGGAGGCAACAAATCGAAAGAAGTTTCCGTAGATGCCCAACTCCGTATCCGGAAAAATGAAGTGATACAGCTATCTTTACGTGTTCCTATCCTGGGTACCGAAGCTTTCAAAGTTTTAATTACCCCCGACAAAGTGATTATCATAGACCGGATCAACAAACAGTATCTGGAAGAGTCTATGCAAAGTATTAAAATGAAAGTTCCTTTGGACTTCGATTACTATAGTTTGGAAGCCATGCTTACCAATCAATTGTTTATTGCCGGAAAAAAAGAAGTTACTGCCAGAGATTTTAATTCTTTCCGTGTCATGGAAAATGATTATGAGGTTAAAATCAGCAATACGGACAGGCAAAATATACAATACGCTTTTACCAGCAATTATACAAACAGGATCCAGGAAACTCAGATGAGCCAGGAAAGGTTGAAAGCCAATCTATTATGTGACTATACCGATTGGGGATTAACCTCCAACAAAAAAGATTTTCCTATGCTCATGAAATTTTCTTTATCTATCCCGGATAAATCTTACAATGTAAACCTCGCTTTCAGATCGGTGGATGTTAATTCTACTTTTAATGTAGATTACAGGATTCCTGACAAATACAAACAAATCACTTTACAGCAGGTTATTAACCTCATGAAGAAGTTATTATGAGAATAAAGGTTATTGTTTTATTACTGATCACTTCTATATTCACACTTTCTGCGGATTCTGTAAAGATACAGGAACTAAAGAAAGAGAAAGAACAGACATTGAATGAAATTAAGTTTCTAGATGGAGAAATAAAAAAGACTCAAAAAGTGCTGGGACAGAATCTTAACAATGTTACCATAGTGAATGAAAAGCTAAAAGCACAGAGGAATCTTTTGAAAATTCTGGCTGAAGAAATTAAGGAAATGGATAACAATATTCGTGTAAAAGAATTAAGGATCCGTGATCTGGAAAAAGATTTTAAGTCCAAACAAGACAAATACGCTGTTTCGGTCAGAAAGATGTATAGAAATAAGGATTCACAGAATCATTTGTTGTTTGTTTTATCGGCCGACGATTTTGCACAATCTCTACGAAGACTATTCTATCTGAAGAAATACTCCGGTTGGCAGAAAACCCAGGCCTATGAAATCGTTGCCCAGCAACAAATAATTCAGGCTGAAAAGAGCGCTTTGGAAAGCGATAAAGTACAAAAGCAAAACATATCCCAACAAAGGAAAACAGAAGAAGAACAGTTGCAGAAAGAAGAAGTGGAAATACAAAAAGAAATCAGTCATCTTCAGAAAAACTCGAAACAATTGCAGGCAGACCTGGCTAAAAAGAAAAAACAAGCCGACGCCTTGGATAAAGAAATTGACCGTGTAATACAGGCTGAGATAGAAGCTTCCAGAAAAGAAGCGGCTGCCAAACCCGGACTGCGGCAGGCTGCAACCAAAGACGGGTATGCCATGACCAAAGAAGAGCAAAAGTTAGCGGCCGACTTTGCCTCCAATAAAGGAAAACTTCCTTTCCCTCTTCAGGGACGCTACACTCTCATCGGTCGCTTTGGCCAGCAAAACTATGTAGGACTGCCTCATATAAAATACAATAAGAACGGTATTGAGATACGTACAACCCAAGGTAATTCGGCCCGCGCCGTATTCAATGGTGTGGTAACGAAAGTATTCCAGATTCCGGGCTCACAAACTTCTGTCATCATCCGCCACGGTAATTATCTTACTTTGTATTCTTACCTGGAAAGTGTTTCCGTAAAACAGGGAGATAAAGTGACTACTGGTCAGGTGATAGGGAAAATATACGACGATGTAGAGAAAGGCACTACCCTGTATTTCGAAATGAGAAGAGATAAAGCAAAAATAGATCCTGAGCCCTGGCTCAATAAATAATTATTCATATCGTGTATCTTAGCTTAACCACGTAAAAAACAAAGAATTATGCAAAACAATGAATCAGCTCTTGTTCTTCATTCCGGAGGACAAGATTCGACAACCTGCCTGTTCTGGGCGCTCAAACACTTCAAAGAAGTACGGACATTGTGTATTACCTACGGACAAAGACATTCCCAGGAAGTAGAAATCGCACAAAAAATCGCCCGGGATGCCGGAGTTCCTTTCCAGGTATTAGATGCCACGGTTATAAGCCATCTGGCTGAAAATTCCCTGACTCATCACGATATGGTGATGGACCAGGACAAACCGCAAGACTCCTACCCCAACACTTTTGTTCCCGGAAGAAATTTATTCTTCCTTACATTTGCGTCTGTAATAGCCCGCTCTTACGGCATCAGAAACCTGGTGACAGGAGTCTCACAAGCTGATTACAGCGGCTACCCCGATTGCCGGGATACATTTATCCGTTCCGCCAATGTAACTCTCAATCTGGCTATGGACGAACAATTTATCATCCATACACCTCTGATGTGGCTGAACAAAGCGCAGACCTGGGCACTCGCTGATCAACTGGGAGTATTGGAAATTGTTAAAAACAATACACTCACCTGCTACAATGGAATAGTAGCGGAAGGATGCGGTAGTTGTCCGGCATGCAAACTGAGAAACGCCGGACTGGAAGAATATGAAAAAAATAAAAACAAATATCAGGCATGAACAACGAACAAACCAAAGAACTTACTTTATTAGGCAATCAAACGGAATACAAACAAGACTACGCTCCGGAAGTTCTGGAAACATTTATCAATAAAAATCAGGAAAATGATTACTGGGTAAGATTTAACTGCCCGGAATTTACCAGTCTTTGTCCCATAACCGGGCAACCCGACTTCGCAACGATCTATATCGATTATATCCCCAATATAAAGATGATCGAAAGCAAAAGTCTGAAGCTATACCTTTTTAGTTTCCGGAGTCATGGAGCTTTTCATGAAGATTGTGTGAACATCATTATGAAAGATCTTGTTCTTCTTATGGATCCTAAGTACATTGAAGTAACAGGGATATTTACTCCCAGAGGAGGAATAAGCATACATCCCTACTGCAATTACGGGAAACCGGGCACAGAATTTGAAGAACTAGCTAAAAAAAGATTGTTCGAGTACAACAGCAAATAAACAGATCATGAAAAAAATCTTATATGCGATATGTTTTTTGATGCTCTTACCGGTTGCATCTGTAAGTGCACAAAACAAATTTGATGTAAGAAGACTGGAGGTCGGAGGAATTTTCGGTGCATCTTTCGGAAGCAACTCCTCATCGGTGAAAATATCTCCTCAGGTAGGTTATGCCATCACAGAGAAATTCAGTGCAGGAGTAGGAGTCGGATATACTTATTACGGCTACGACAATATTTCCGAAAATTACGCAGGGATGAACCTGTATGCCCGGTTAAGACCCTGGAGATACATTCAGATCCATGCTCAACCGGAACTTTACAGGACATGGGGTACTTTTGAAAGTGAAGTGGTTCCCTGTTTCCTGATAGGTGGCGGAGTCATTCTTCCCATGGGAACGTTGGGAGGTATTTCTTTTTCCCTTTCGTACGATCTGATCCAAAACAATCGCACACCTTATTCCGATAATTTAATTTATTCCATCGGATATGTATTCGGTTTTTAATATGTGGCAGTACATTATTGTCATATTAATCGGAATAGCCGTAGTAATTTATATTTTGCGTAAATTATTCAAATGCTTTTTTGATAAAAGCGCACGCGACAATAAATGCGCAAGTTGTCCGGGCTGTATCCTTAAACCCAAAAATAAAAGTCAGTGAACAGTTAACAGTCAGCATTGATTGGTATTAGCACCTGTTTATGAATAGTACTGACCCCTCGTTACGAAGAGTATTTGCACCCCGTTGCTAAGAGTATTTACCCCTGTTCGCGAAGAGGATCTCGACGGGTTAGCGGAGAGTATTAACACCCCGTCGCGAAGAGTATTAACGGGAGGTAGCGAAGAGTATAACCAGGGGGTGGTAATACTTATCACGGATGGGTAGCGAAGAGTACTAACAAGGCACCGCAAAAAGCACTACGAAGGGGAATAAAAAGAGGGTAAATCATATTGTGATTCACCCTCTTTTTATAACTGCTTACTGCTCACTGTTAACTGATCAAATGTTGATCCATTTCACGTAAGCAAAGTCCATTCTGTGCGGTATATCTTTGTTGGAAGGATAAATCCTTAATCCGAATTTGAATGTTCCGGCATCAGAAGCTTTAATTCTCGCAGAGAAATACATTTTAGTACCTTCTGTCTTTTCGAGAGTCAGAGGAGCAATTTTCAAAGAATCCACCTGAGTGGCAGGATCCGTACGAAGTTGTACAGCTTCCACACCCAGATCTCCCTGAACCGTATGCTTATCCAGAACAACAGAGAAAGAAAGAGATTCCCCGATCTCGATATTATGATTAATGATATTATCGCTATATTTCACAGAAACCACTTCAATATCGTCCCAATGCTTTGCGACTTCTTCTTTCCAGGCAGCCAGCTCCTTCGCTTTTGCATAATTATCTTTCACCAGCATTTCCGAACGATTAGCAAGCACATTGTAGAAACGGTCTACATAATCATCAAACATACGCTTGGTAGTATAAAGAGGTGCAATCTGAGCAATTGAATTTTTGATATATTGCAACCATTCCGGAGAATATCCTTTACTGTTCTTGGCATAATACAAAGGAATAATTTCATTTTCCAACATAGAATAGATGGTAGCAGCATCCAATTCATCCTGGAATTGCTGATTGTCGTAAGTCCGTTTGTCGGTCAATGCCCATCCGGCACCTTCCCGATAGCCTTCGTACCACCATCCATCCAAAACAGAGAAATTCAGTACCCCGTTCATTTCCGCTTTCTCTCCGGAAGTACCGGAAGCTTCCAACGGACGTGTCGGTGTATTCAGCCAGATATCTACCCCGGACACTAAGCGTTTCGCCAAACGCATATCGTAGTTTTCAAGGAAAATAATTTTTCCTACAAACTCCGGACGACGAGATATTTCAACAATATTTTTGATCAAACCTTGTCCGCCTCCATCGGCAGGATGCGCCTTACCTGTAAAAATAAACTGAACAGGAAAATCAGGATTATTAACGATCTTAGACAATCTTTCCAAATCGGTAAATAACAGGTGAGCTCTTTTATAAGTAGCGAAACGGCGTCCGAAACCGATCAGTAAAGCATTCGGATTAATTTTCCCTAAGATCTCAACCACTTTAGAAGGATCACCCTGATTTTTCAACCAGCTGTCTTTGAACGATTCTCGGATGTGACTTACCAGACGTTTCTTCAATGTCATTCTTACATCCCATATCGCATCATCATCCACCTTATATATTTTCTCCCAGATCTCAGGATTGGATTGATCTTTATAGAAATCTTTTTCAAAATGCTTTTCATAGAATTTCCTCCATTCGGAAGCAGCCCAGGTAGGCATGTGTACACCATTGGTTACATATCCTACATGAGATTCCTGTGCGAAATAACCCTTCCAGACAGGAGCGAATATTTTCTTGGAAACTTCACCATGAAGGAAAGAAACTCCATTGGCTTCCTGACAAGTATTCAGGGCAAATACACTCATGGAGAATTTCTCATGGCTTCCGGGATTGGTACGTCCCATATCCATAAAGTCCTGCCATGAAATACCCAGTTTATCCGGGAAATGGCTCATATACTTCTCGAACAACGGTTCTTCGAAGTAATCGTGTCCTGCCGGCACCGGAGTGTGACAAGTATAAAGAGCAGAAGCCCTTACGATCTCAAGAGCCTGATTAAAGTTCAACCCTTCATTATCAATATATTCGACCAATCGTTGTGCATTGATCAAAGCTGCATGCCCTTCATTGCAATGATATACCTGCTTTTTAATACCCAGTTTATTTAAGAGCAATATACCTCCTACTCCCAATAAATATTCCTGTTTCAAACGGTTTTCATTGTCTCCGCCATACAGTTGGGCAGTAATGGAACGGTCCCACTCCGAATTCTGGTCCATATCCGTATCCATTAAATATAATTTCACGCGTCCGACATTCGCTGTCCATACATACGAATAAACAGTAAAAGAATTATAAGGCACTTCCAGAACCATAGGCTTACCATCTTCATCCATAACCTGGGTCAATGGTAACTGGGAAAAGTTTTGCGCTTCATAATTCGCAATCTGTTGTCCGTCGATAGAAAGAGATTGAGAAAAATAACCATATCTGTATAAGAAACCGACAGCACACAAATCAGCATTGATATCGCTCGCTTCTTTAATATAATCACCAGCCAATACACCCAAACCTCCGGAATAGATCTTCAGGATATTAGCCAGACCATATTCCATACTGAAGTAAGCCACACTGGGAATATTCGGATTCTTCGGTTCTTCCATATAAGCCTGGAATTTTTTATAAACCGAATTAATTCTTTTCATCAAATCCTTATCTTGTGTAATCTCTTCCAAACGGGCATAAGAAAGACTATGCAGAAGTAATACCGGATTACCTTCTGTTGTATTCCAAAGTTCTTTGTCTATCGAAGAAAATAAGTCCTTTGCTTCATAATTCCAGATCCACCATAAATTGTGAGCGATCTCGTCCAAAACCTTCAGTTCGGGCGGCATCTTAGAATGAATGACACTTTCTCTCCAAACAAGTTCATTTGCATAGTTTGCTTTAATCTTCATAACGAATTTATTTTTTAATTCTTAATTTTCTTTTTTCTAATGCTATATTATAAGCTTGCAGATAATAATCTATAAAATGCGACCATGATGCTTTCTCTGACAACACATATGCCGCTTCTCTTGTTTTTGCTATTTCTTCCGGTGAAAACTCCATACTATATTTAAGAATGGTATTTTTCATTTCTTCCGATACCTCAGAATAATTTTCGTCTGTCCTTTCAATGACTTCAACTCCCGACTCTATCGACTTACTGCTCTCCGAAACAGCCCACATCCCAAAACCGGCCAGATTGGTGGTGATGGTAGGAATATGGAAAGCAATGCTTTCCAACGGAGTATATCCCCAGGGCTCGTAATAAGAAGGGAAAAGAGTCAGATCGAATCCAATAAGCAGATCATAATAAGACATATTAAATATGCCATCCTTTTCGTTTATATAAGAAGGAACAAATACTATTTTAACTTTATCGTCCTGGTAATTCAAAAAATCCAGATGATGGAGGTAGTTCAATATCTTATCCGAATGAACCTCCATCAGGTCATGCGTGTAGAAGGGATCGAACAAAGCCGTTTTAGGGATGGTTTTCCGACTCAATCTCTTTTGCAGATCTTTCCGCGGACCCTTAATCCAGGCAGGAACCACAATGAAAGCTACGATGTACCGGTTCGGATCCACCAACCGCACCCGGTTAACAGCCTCGACAAAAACATCCAATCCTTTGTTTCGGTATTCGTATCTTCCGCTCGTGCCTATGAGGAAAGCATCGTCAGGAATATTTTTTGCGGTGAGTTGCCGGGATACATAAATAAGTGCATGACGCGCCGCTTCCTTCTTCACATTGTATTGTTTTCCTTTCGGAACAAAATTAGATTCAAATCCGTTCGGGGTGATAATATCCGGAGCTTTATCCAGCAACTGGGTAGCTTCTTTTCCGGTTATCTCGCTGACCGTAGTAAAACAATCCACATAGTGAGCCGTCACTTTCTCCAGATAATGTTTTCCTTCTACATTCAATTCGCGGGCCATCTGATCTCCGTTGTAATTGTCGAGCTGGTCGTACAAAGGTTTATTGTTTCCGGAGATAGAACGTCCGATGGAAGTGGCATGTGTGGTGAAGATGGTTGCTATGGAAGGAACTTTATCGTGCAGATACAAAGCAGCCATACCCAACATCCACTCATTCATGTGAGCAATTACTTTTTGATTTTCCAGTTGAAGGAAATTGTAGATGCTTTCGATGACTTTAGCCGTAGCATAAGCAAACATACAGGATTCATCGTAATCACCATAACCGACGGTAGAGTCGATCTTATATCTTTCCCACATCTGAAAATAAATAGTGTCTTTTATTTCATAAAAAGGAAAGAAATCCACGAGGATGGCAATCGGCTTTCCCGGTACGTTCCAGCGTCCTACCCTTACTTTTAATCCATCTTTTTCTCCGGCATGCTTCTTCCATGCTTTCCAAAGAGTTTTATTCTCTATAAAATCGGGATTATCTTCATTGTTATTTTGTATATCAGGACCAATAAATATAATTTAATCTTTTAATAGTTCCTGTAATGTTTTTGCCCTTGTCGATAATACGATATAAATACCTCCCACTTTGTTGCATACTTCCCAGCTAGACTCGAAAATATAATCGGGAGTTAATGTCCTGGAG
>JAJBTS010000368.1 GCA_020860885.1 Bacteroidales bacterium | reverse complement strand
CTTTTATAACGTAGTAAAAGCTTTCTATATTTCTAGCAGATTTTTTCTGGGTAATGGAATTTCCCTGTATGTGGTAAAAATAAGTTTCTTTAGGAACTATTCCCAGCGACTGAATAACCAAAGACATTTGAAAAGACCATAAAGTATCCTCATGTAAGATCTTTTCGTTGAACCAAAGTTGTTTTTCGGTAAAAAGAGTTCTTTTAATTAGTTTATTCCATGCCATTTCGTACCATTTCTTTCTCAGAAAAAGGTCAAGGATTCTTTTATTACCCCGATATATTCCCTCTTTTAATAAGAGAAGGGGATAAGCGTTTCGTTTATTTCCAATAACTTTAATTTCTCCGGCAATGAGATCTAAATCCGAACCTTGTGTGAAATTAATAAGGATCTCAATGCAATCGTTACTAATTTCATCATCGCTGTCCAGGAAAAATACATAATCTCCGGAAGAGGCCCGGACTCCGGTATTTCTGGCGGCCCCCAAACCTTTGTTAACAGGATGAGAAACGAAACGAACCAAGTCTTTTCCCGGATGATCTTTTAATAATCTTTTTGCTGTGTCAATACTGGAATCAGGACTTGCATCGTCCACCAAAATAATCTCTATATTCCGATAGGACTGATTCAACGCCGAATTCAGGCTTCTCTCTATAAATGCAGTGACATTATATACGGGAATGACAATAGAAACTTTCATACGCTATCAATAATAATCCAATCGGGTGGATAGATATCGGGAGTCGGATAGTTATTCATAAACTTCGCCGGAGCCAGAACCTTCTTTTGCGGATGGGCGTTCAACCAGGCTCCCCACCAGCTGAAAGTGCTGTTTGCCAGGATATTGTGTTTGCAGTTAAGCATAAGGAACATATCTTCCCAGGAATTTTTGCCCGAATTCCAATCCGCATACACAACATTCTTCAGAGGGAAGTTGCGTTTGCTCCATTCCGGATCGTCGGAAAAAACAATGTAAAGAGGATCTTTTACTTCTTGCTCTATAAAGGATAATGCTTTGTGGTAATATGCTCTGGTGCAGATTCCGCTGTATATCTTTTTATTTTGTTCCGACAGGTAATCTCCCCGACGGATGTGTATGGATATACTTTCCGTTTCTTTTATTTTTTTCAAAAGAGAATTCGTCTTCTCAGAAACGTTCAGTTTATTGAAAGAGAAGGTATTCCTGATCGTTTCGTTGATCGATTCGAAATATTTGGGACTTTGCCAGAATCCAAAATAAAGAGTGTTGTCCTTTCCGAGATTCAAATACTGTTTATTGAATTCAGCATATCCTTTTTCCTGGATGTAATTTATGCCGGATAACCGGAGTAATGAAAGTAATAAGGTTGCTAAGAAGTGAAATCCTTTTTTCTTCTGGAAGATAAGAAGCTTCCGGACAATTTTTACAGAAAAAGAAGAAGCATAAGGAGCATTTATCCGGAATAGTTTTTCCAGTTCATATCCGTTATGAGTTCCTTCTTTTTGTAGAGAATAGGTGTTTAGGTACATTTTTTCTCCGTTTTTTTCTTTAGCCAGGAAAAAAGCATATTGAAACATCTGGTTTCCTAAACCTCCCGATAAAACGATGATGGCCATATTCAAGGTATGATCTTTCTCATTATTTTTTTTGAAAATCTTATCAGAGGGTTTACCCGGGGAGTATTTTTGAACTTTTTCAGTTCATCAGAGCCGAATACCTTTTTTTTGTCCACATAATAGACCTTTGCCTTTTTCGGTTTCCTCCACTCTTCCGGTTTACCATATTCCGTTCCAACTATTTTGATCTTTTTGTTTAAGAGATACTTATTCAGATGAGATTCGTCGTGCCAGAGAGCGATTATACCTGCTTTCAGATCTTGTTCCGTATTCGCTTTACAGGTTTGTATCAGCTTTATAAATTCAGGAGTTCTTCCTCCGTTGAAACATCCCCGGTAATATCTTGTCCCTTGTCCGTAAGGGATATAAGCCAACGACAGGGGATTCCTGTCGTAAGTATATTTATCCCTGTCTATGTTGTAAAGATCGTTGTTGGATAATACTACCAGATAATTTTCGTCCTCGGTGGGCAGGATTTCTTCCGGTTGTATCGTATCTGCAAAAAAAGTATTGGCATTGTAGAATAAGAGATAATCACAATTCTCAAATAAAGATAAGTTCTGTTCGAAAATTTCAAATCTCAACAGTGTATTGTAAGGCCACTCCCGATGCTCAATGTTTATTCTGGTTATATCGGAATTCGTATCTTCCCCATACACTTCGGGAAGATCAGTAAACACAAAGAATCTTTTAGGAACATCCGGAAAAAGGAACTTTTTTGCAGTAATATAAAAGTCCTTCCAAAATAAAGTGTATTTACCTGTTGCTACATATAATAATCCAACTGTCATAATTTATCATTCATTAAAGTGAAACTTGCCTTTTTGCGATAATTCCGCAGTAAGGTGAGTAAGAAGGAGAAGGCTTCTTGTATATTTTTTTCAAAAGAGGATTCATTATATGTACCATAAATCGCCGGGCAATAATCTGTAAGTAATTCCTTTTTGTAGCGCCCGTCCAGAAATCAAAGGAACCGATGTAACCCTTTTTAATTATTTCAAAGCCATGATCCCTTATTACAGTTTCCCATTTATCGGGTTCCATAGAATCCAGATTATGGATATTCAAATTTTCCCTGTCCATTAATTTATGAAGGAATTGCTGTGTTTTCCCTCTGAAATTAGGAACCGCTATAAAGAGAACTCCTTTATCATCGACCAACTCACAATGCCTGCCGATAACAGAAAGGTAATCATTGAAATGTTCTATGAATCCTACAGAGAAGACAATGTCGTATTTGTTCTCCGGATTGTAATCGAAGAAATTTTGTTGAATAAATTTCCCAACCTTGTATTTTCTTGAGTGGAATACTTCATTTAATTCATGAATACGCGGAGTGAGGTCGATACCGTTGAGGGTATGGCCCCGTTTACCGAATTCGTTGGAGTAGCCACCGGGAAAAGCTCCTATTTCCATACACGTTCCTTTCTGGTATAGGGAAGAGGTGAGTTCAATCCAGGGAATGAGAGGATGGGATGATGGAATTTGTGTCCCATTATCATACCCAACATACGATTTATCCCAAAAATCCTGCTTTACGAGATCCACCTTATTTTTTTATAAGTTTTTTTAATATAGATTTAATGGAAAAGGATGGCTTTTGCGCATCGGTCCATTCTTCATCTACATACCGGGTATATTCTGTCCAGCGGACAGGAGCATCCAAATCCCGTATATCATCCGCATCGATAAACCGGTAACCGTTAGGAGAAGGAAATGTAATTCCCTCACTCAAGGCTATATCGACCATATCATTCATAAAAGTAATCTTTTTTTCGTAATTATCGCTGTTGTTCCAATTACTTCCTGCACGCAGGTGAAAAAAAGCCTGTTCGAAAATTTGCGATAAGAAACTATCCTCATACTTATCTTTTATTTCTTCAGGTAGCAAATGGATATTCTCATTTTTACTGCAAATGAATCCTCCGTCGTAAATAGGTTTAACTTTTATCTCTGGATGTTTTTGTAAATAAACGTGTAAGTGTCCGGAGACGTCTACTCTGACGGATTCTATTTTTCCTTCCCGGAAATTGAGCGTATCTTTTTCGGGCAGTTCTCCGGCAAAGATAGACAATCCGTTCCAGGGATACCATATATGCGCCCTTTTGTGAATAATTCCGGCAATGTCGTAGGTTCCGAGATACTCAGAGAAATTGAAAGGTTTCAGTAAAAACATATCCGAATCCATGATCACGCAAGTAGAATTTTCTTTCGCTATGTGATTATCCCAGGTCCATTGCAAAGGAATTCTGTTGCGTGCCGAAGGAGTACCCTGATTATTCAGGAAAGGCAGATCGATGCAGGATACATCATTAGATTCACATTCCTGCCGGATAGACTCTTTCATAGAATCACTATCTGCCGTATTAACTACGTAATATTCGTATTCCTCAGTTACAAACTTCTGAAAAAGGAGTTTTTGCCAGCGTATAAATTTAGGATGATTATGCAGGGTGTATATTTTGACCGTCATTTTTCTATTAATTTTATAAATGTTATTTCGTGATTAAAGGCTAAAGCAGCCATATGATTCGCAAAAGTAATCTTTTTTTCGTAGTTCTGAAAAAGCAACTTTTGGATGCATATAATTTGAGGGGATTAAAAGATATAGGTGTTTACATCTTTATTTAATTAATTTCTTCCATATCGACCCGATAATATTATTAGCCTCATTCGATATTTTCAACACGTAAATCAATGTACCTGCAATAAGTGCTATGATAATTGTTCGGTATAAACCATCTATCCATGGATTGGATAGCGTTGGTAATATGTAATCCATTATGAAAGACAAACCAATGACACCTAGTATTTTAAGTGTCCCCATGCTGTATGGGTGCAACCCGATTTTAGAATATACGATTAATAATTGGACTCCAAATCCAATGATATAAGTTGAAAGAGTAGCGATGGCGGCTCCCGAAATACCCAGCCTGGGAATCAATAGCCAGTTAAACAGGATAGTTATAAACGTAAGGAACAAAGTGAAAAAGAGGTTCCATTTATAATATTTGGAAAAACCGATGAGAGATCCTCCGAAACCAATAGTCATTTCTATAAGTTTGGCTACGCCGATAAAAAATACCACCCACTTTCCTGAACTGAAAGTTCCTCCATTCGGAATAATGGAATAAATATTATCTATATTTATCCATATAAGGATAAATAAGGAACTGCCCAGCAATAATTGATGTAAGGACACTTTTTTATAAAGAACGCTTGCCGTTGAGATATCTCCTCTTTTCAGTGCATCGGCAGCTAAAGGCGCCGAAATCGTTGATATGGATCGGGAGGGTATCTCTATAATATTTGACATATTAAAAGCCATACTGTATATTCCTGTCCAGGCTAAGTTCATGCCGGCTCCAATCATGAAAACATCGATTCTGTTTACCATAGAGGCTCCGATAGATCCTAACATTATAAAGGAGGTGTAAGATAAAAAATCCTTTTTTAAAGACGGGCTGATAAAATCCGGATTATGTTTCAGGGATACGGATCCAATACGTGAAATATAAATGAAAGTGATCAACATGGCTATTCCATACACACAAACAAAGCATGTGACAAAACCATCCAAATCCAGATAACCCAGACCATAAAGCATGTAAACCCCAATAAGTAAGATCCTCACCACAATTTCCCGGATAAATTTAGGTATGGCGATCCGCATCAGTATATTCGAATATAATTCAAAAGTAATCCAGTAAAGAAGAAAAAAAGTCAGGGGAATGACCCACAAAAGATAATGGTTAAATTCAGGGGAGCCTTCTGCGAAGAAGGTTGTTATGGAATCTTTTAATACAAAGAAAACAGGAATGAAAAGAATAAATCCAAGAGAAACCAGGCTGATCAGATAGAAAAAAAAGCCGTTGTGATGCTTGTCCTTAGATTTAAAGTATGGAAAAAAACGCATGGCTGAAGAAGCTGTGCCTAACTGGAAAAAGGTGGCGAATAAAACTCCTGCCGACAGAAGTATATTCGTAAGTCCCAAAAGTTCTTCTCCAATATATTTGGGAACAATGATAAAGTTTATTAAAATGCCTATTCCTGCACCTATATAGGTGACCAGTGTGCCTTTAATACTTTGTCTGATTACAACTCCCATTCTGTTATTTACCTCTTACTATTCTTTTGATCTCATTTAGTTTATTCAACGCTTCAATAGGAGTTAAATTGTTTACATCCAGATTATTTATTTCATCCCGGATCTGGGAAAGAACAGGATCATCTAATTGGAAGAAACTCATCTGATAGCCTTCTCTTTCCGTAGATATCTGATTCATAGGCTTTGCAATGCCATTTTTGCGGTTATCTGATTCTAATTGAGACAGGATTTCATTTCCTCTTTTCACAATGCTTAGAGGCATTCCCGCTAATTTGGCAACATGGATTCCGAAGCTGTGTTCACTACCTCCCCGTACCAGTTTGCGGAGAAAGATCACTTTATTGTCTACTTCCTTTACCGAAACATTGTAGTTCTTTATCCTCTTGAAGGATTTCTCCATCTCATTGAGTTCATGATAATGAGTCGCAAAAAGGGTTTTCGCTTTCCCCTTTGGATGCTCATGGATGTATTCCACAATCGCCCAGGCTATTGATATACCATCGTAGGTCGATGTTCCCCGGCCTAATTCATCGAATAAGATAAGACTTCTTTCGGATATATTGTTCAGAATGTCGGCGGCTTCATTCATTTCAACCATAAAAGTAGATTCTCCCAAAGAGATATTATCACTGGCACCTACCTGGGTGAAAATCTTATCTACCCATCCGATCTTTGCTGTTTCGGCAGGAACAAACGATCCTATCTGAGCCATCAGTGTGATTAATGCCGTTTGACGTAAAAGGGCTGACTTACCTGCCATATTCGGACCCGTAATAACGATGATCTGCTGTTTTTTATCATCCAGATAAACGTCATTCGGTATGTAACTTTCGCCGGGAGGTAAAAGAGTTTCAATCACCGGATGGCGACCGTTCTTGATGTCTATAATATTGCTCTCGTTGATTTCCGGACGGATGTATTTATTTCTTTCTGCAACCTTGGCAAAAGAAAGCAAACAATCCAACTGGGCAATGAGCGAAGCATTGGTCTGTATCGGAGCAATGTACTCCATCAGTTCTAAAACCAGTTCGTTAAAGAGCTTTGCCTCCAAAGACATTATTTTCTCTTCGGCTCCCAAAATTTTCTCTTCATAGACTTTTAACTCTTCCGTAATATATCTTTCCGCATTAACCAACGTTTGTTTACGTATCCAGTTTTCAGGAACTTTATCTTTGTGGGTATTTCGAACTTCAATATAATATCCGAAAACATTATTGTAGCTTATCTTAAGAGAAGATATGCCGGTTGCTTCAATTTCCCTTTGTTGTATTTGCAAAAGGTAGTCCTTTCCGGAAAAAGCAATTTTCCTCAGTTCATCCAGTTCCGGATTTACTCCTTTGGCTATTACATTCCCTTTATTTAAAAGAATGGGTGGGTCTGCCACTAATTCTTTTTGTATCTTTTCTTTTACGATGGTACATAAATTAAGCTGTTCGCCAATCCTTTTAAGACTCGCTTCGTTGGCTTCCATACATGCTTCTTTGATAGGAGCAAGAGCGTTTAAAGCAATTTTCAATTGTGCTACCTCTCTGGGGTTAACTCTTCCTACGGCGACTTTAGAAATGATGCGCTCGAGGTCACCGATCAGATTTAGTTGCTGTTCTAGCATTTCTTTGATTTCCGGTTTCTTAAAGAAATATTCAACAACAGCCAGGCGATCTTCGATCAGTTTTACCTCTTTCAGGGGAAAAACAATCCATCGTTTTAGCATGCGCGCTCCCATAGGAGTGATGGTTCTGTCTACAATATCCAGAAGGGCTTTCCCGCCTTCATTCATAGTGCTTAATAACTCCAAACTGCGCACCGTAAATTTGTCCAGGCGGACAAAACGGTCTTCTTCGATCCGGGATAACGCAGTGATATGTGCGGTTTGAGTATGTTGGGTAAGGTCCAGATAATAAAGGATAGCTCCTGCGGATATAATTCCGTTTGTCAGGTGTTGTACTCCGAACCCTTTCAGATTCTTGGTCTGGAACTGTTTTAATAATCTTTCTTTTCCCGAATCTTCCGTAAAAACCCAGTCTTCCATTTCAAATGTCAGCCATCGCGAACTGAAAGTTTCGGAAAACTGACTCCTCTTACTCCGGTCTATCAATATTTCTTTAGGGGAAAAATTATTGAGTAATTTATCGATATAATTGACAGGTCCTTCGGCAGTTAAAAATTCACCGGTGGAAATATCGAGAAAAGCAATTCCACAAACATTCTTGTTAAAATGGATCGCAGCCAGGAAATTGTTTTCTTTATGATTCAGGACATTGTCGTTGATGGATACTCCGGGAGTCACCAATTCGGTAATACCTCTTTTAACCAGTTTTTTAGTCAGTTTAGGATCTTCTAACTGATCGCAGATGGCTACACGTTTACCGGCGCGGACCAGTTTGGGTAAATAGGTATCCAAGGCATGGTGGGGAAAGCCGGCCAGCTCTACGTGCTGAGCAGATCCGTTCGCCCGTTTTGTAAGAGTAATACCTAGTATTTCAGAGGTAGCAATTGCATCGTCGGAAAAGGTTTCATAAAAGTCACCTACTCTAAAAAGTAAAATTGCATCGGGATGTTTCGCTTTAATCTCGAGATACTGTTTCATTAAGGGGGTCTCAACTATTCCTTTTGCCATGGATAATGTATATGCTAATTATGGTAATATGCTGATTGTCTAACGTTTTTTGGTAATAATTCCATCCGGTTCGGAATTAACATGCCGGGTTCAATCCCGGCATTCATACATTAACATATCGGCATATCGATTATTCTTGCAAAGATAATTTTTTTATCTAAATAAATGTTTACCTTTGCGCCCGATTTAATCATTTTTTAATTTTAGAGAACATGTTTACTGTTATGATTGTAGTCTTTGTAATAGGCTACGCATGTATTGCATTAGAACATCCGTTGGGAATAAATAAAACCGCAACGGCATTGTTACTGGGTACTTTAATGTGGGTGTTCCTTACTTATATGGAGCCCGCTGTAGCTTCTATCGATCACCATTTGATCGAACATCTGGGTGAGACAGCAGAAATTCTGTTCTTCCTGCTCGGAGCGATGACCATTGTGGAAATTATTGATACTTATGGTGGATTTTCTATGATTACCGACCGCATCAATACGCGTAAGAAATCTACGTTGTTGTGGGTAATCAGTCTTTTGACTTTCTTTATGTCTGCCGTATTGGACAACCTGACAACGGCTATTGTAATGGTTGCCCTTCTGAGAAAACTAATTGCCGACAAACACGACCGCTGGTTTTATGCCGGTATGGTTGTTCTGGCTGCTAATGCCGGAGGTGCATGGTCGCCCATTGGTGATGTTACCACTATTATGTTATGGGTAGCTGGGAAAATAAGCGCTACCAATATTATTGCTATGGCATTTTTGCCCAGTTTGATATCCATGATTGTACCATTAGCTATTCTTTCTTTTACTATGAAAGGAAATGTACAACGTCCGGAGTCAGGCAATAATTATTCCTGCTATGCAGATCTGTCTACCCGGCAAAAAAGTTTGGTTTTTTGCATGGGAGTGGGTGCTTTACTTTTTGTACCCGTATTCAAAACAGTCACTCATTTACCTCCTTATTTAGGAATGTTGGGCGGATTAGGATTGTTGTGGATCGTTACAGAGATTATGCATAGAAGAGATCCTAAATGCCAGGTTGAGAGATTGGCAATTACCAATATCCTTACCCGTATCGATACTCCGAGTATCTTATTCTTTTTAGGAATTTTAATGGCTGTTGCGGCTTTACAAACAGGAGGTCAGTTAGGAATGTTATCTGCCTCTTTAGATTCTATTCCTATGGAAGAGCCAAATAAATATTATTTCATAACTATTATAATAGGTATTCTTTCGGCCATTGTAGATAACGTGCCGTTGGTAGCCGGTGCTATGGGGATGTATAGTTTTCCTATGGATCATTATTTCTGGGAGTTCCTTGCATACGCTGCCGGAACAGGAGGTAGTATCCTGATCATAGGATCTGCAGCCGGTGTTGCCGTAATGGGTATGGAAAAAATTGATTTTATCTGGTATCTGAAAAGAATATCCTGGCTGGCTTTGGTGGGTTATCTGGCCGGTTGTATCATATATATTGCACAAAGAGCGTTCTTCTAACACATACAGTTTTTTAAATAGATGTGCGAATAGTCAGAGTTTTCTCTTTCTATTCGCACAATCTTTTTTAAAAAATACCAGTTAATTTATTACGAGAGGTAATTTGAATGTTTGTACACTTCCTGACAGATCGAATATCTCTATGTAAACAATATAAATTCCTGACTGGAAAGATTTCTTTTTATTCCAGGCTATAGAGCCTTCGCTATTCAGGATTTCATTATTTATTATTTGGTCGACTCTTCTTCCTCTTATGTCGAAAATAAGTATTTTGGAAGTATATCCGGATTTATCGAGTTTATACTTTATTTGATAGGATTCGTTTTCCACAGCCGGATATTCGATTACAAATTCATTTTTGGAAGGTTGGATAGAGTTTTCTCCTGTCGGATCTTTTTGTTGCGAATTGATGCTTCCGGGTGTTCCATATCCGCTAAGACCAGATGCGGAAGCCCAATTTTTTCTCTCGTTTGTGGGTTCTTCTAAGCTTATTCTTTCCAATGCAACTCCCTTCTTATTTTTAATTCCGGAAGAATGCATGGATTCGTTGTAGTAAAATTCATCAATCACTTCTCCTGTATGGTTGTTATAGAGTACGACACATCCGGTAGTGTTTGACAAAGGAGGCATATTTTCCGGTTCGGAGTACAACGCAGTTTCTGAACAACTGTAAAAATTGCATACAAGTTCTTTCGATTTGCTGATAACCAGATATTGCCCCGGGTTTAATTTATTCGAGTCTACGCTTAACGGGTAGATTTTATTGAAAGATCCGTCAGACGGTTTTCGACTGGTTATGCTGATGGAGCATAAATCAAATTCTTTATTGGAAGGATTCACTATTTCCACATATTCGTTACCGCCCGGATTCGGATTAAACAATATTTCATTAATTAAAATCTCGTTGGCGAGAGGGGATACAATAGGTTTTTCTTCTTCTCCTAATGATTCTACAAGAAAATCATCGAAATAGAACGATTGGCTCCGGGTGGTAGTGAAATTACAAACAATGCCGAACCATTGGCTGGAAAAAGGTCCCGGGAGGTGGCAACTTCCTTCCAAAAGAAATTCGTCTTCTCCTTCCAGTCGGGAATAAAGATGGAAGGTGCCCGAATGATCCAATGTTACTTTTATATTGACTTTTACAGAAGATAAATCAAGCCGTTTGACTTCTCCTTTTATAAGCGTTTTATTATTTTTTCCGGCTTGGGATTGAATCAGGCAAATATTCTTATCCGTATATCCGATACGAACAAATATTCCGTTCAATTCATCCGTTAAGTCTTCCCGGTCACTCATCAGATATACTTTAGTGTAATTTGAAGCAGAAGGTGTAAAATCCATCCGGGCATAAAAACTCCAGGAGGTATTCCCGGTTCGCTCGGAGAACGTGCGCAGGTGAACAGGCGATTTTTCCGCGCTTGAATTGAGTTGCAGCTGATAACTGTTGTTTACAATAAATTCGGAAACGTCTCCTTCCCATTGAACCGTTGGCGGATCTGTAGGCCGGTTGTAAAATAAACCATCGTTGAAATCGTCCTGAAACTGAGAATAGGTACAGAAGGGTACAAAAAACACGAAAAGGGTCATAATTTTCTTCATAATCATAGCGTTTTAGTTATTAATATATTAATTTTGCAGCTTGAAATTACTGCATTGGGTTTTGGTAATGCGAATTACTGCACAAATGTAGAATTTATTTTATATAAAAACAATTTCTAATATTTATTTTACAAAGCAAATGAAAGTAGCTATTGTTGGAGTTAGCGGCGCGGTAGGACAGGAATTCCTTCGCGTACTGGAGGAAAGAAATTTCCCTATGGATGAGTTGGTTCTTTTCGGGTCTTCCCGGAGTGCAGGAAGTGTTTATGAATATAAGGGTAAACAGATTACCGTTAAGGAATTAAAACACAACGACGATTTCAAGGGAATTGATATTGCTTTTACATCAGCAGGAGCAGGCACTTCGAAAGAATTTGCAGAAACAATCACGAAATACGGAGCGGTGATGATCGACAATTCCAGCGCTTTCCGTATGGAGGATGATGTGCCTTTGGTGGTTCCTGAAGTAAATGCGGAAGATGCTAAAAAGCGTCCCCGGGGGATTATTGCCAATCCGAATTGTACAACGATTCAGATGGTGGTAGCGTTAAAACCTTTGGAAAAGCTTTCTCATATAAAACGTATTCATGTGGCTACTTACCAGGCTGCTTCCGGCGCGGGTGCCGCAGCTATGGATGAGCTTGCTAATCAATACAAACAAATTGTAAACGGTGAAGAACCCACTGTGGAGAAATTCGCTTATCAATTGGCATACAATTTAATACCTCAGGTAGATGTTTTTACCGACAACGGTTATACCAAGGAGGAAATGAAAATGTATCATGAAACCCGTAAGATCATGCATTCCGATGTAGAGGTAAGCTCTATGTGTGTACGGGTTCCGGCTTTAAGAGCTCACTCTGAAGCAATCTGGATAGAAACAGAACGTCCTGTTGAAGTAGCGGAAGCCCGTGAAGCATTCGAAAAGGCGGAAGGTGTGATTGTACAAGACGATCCTCAGAATAAGGTATATCCTATGCCTTTGTTTGTCGCAACGAAAGATCCTGTATATGTTGGTCGTATCCGCAAAGATATTTCCAATCCGAAAGGATTGTCTTTCTGGTGCGTAGGTGACCAGATAAAAAAAGGTGCGGCACTGAATGCAGTGCAAATTGCCGAATACCTGATTAAAGAAGGTGATATTAAGTAAGAAAGAATCCATTCGGATATAAAAATAAAAGAGACGAAAATCTTTCGTCTCTTTTTTATGTAAAGAATAATTAATACTTAAATTGAAATTTATGAAAAAGTTACTGCTGGTGCTGTTGAGTGTGGTTTGTGGAATGCAGGCTTGGGCCTATCATTTTGAAGTGGAAGGTATTTATTATAATTTCCTGCCGGATAATGATGTCGAAGTTACCTCTGGAACTATGTGGGACGGAATGTATGAAGGAGAAATTAGCATCCCTGATTCCGTGACTTATCTGGGTGTAAAATATAAGGTGGCTAAGATAGGAGAAAAGGCTTTCCTTAGATGTAGCGCTTTAACAAACATAGAGTTTCCTTCCGGTTTGTCCAGTATAGGGGAGTCTGCTTTTTCCGAATGCCACTCTTTGACAAAAATAGATATTCCTTCTACAGTCCAAAATATAGGGCCTTATGCTTTTGATGTTTGCAACAATCTGAAAGCCATAAATATAAACAAAGAAAATGAATCCTACTCTTCGGAGGATGGCGTTATGTTCAATAAAGACAAAACAATGTTGATTTGTTTCCCGGCAGGAAAGTCGGGTGATTATATTATACCGGAAGGTGTAACCCATACATACTATACTGCTTTTAAGTTTTGTGGGTTTCTTACAGGAATCACTTTCCCATCAAGTATGGAGAAGGTCTCATACGGATCTTTTGAGAGCTGTAGTTCTCTTAAAACTGCAACTCTTTCTTCTAATACTAATAAAATAGAGACTATTGCATTTGCAAACTGTACATCGCTCACTACTGTTATTATACCTTCTTCAGAAACACGTATAGACGGATTCGCTTTTTTGGATTGTTCTTCTTTAAAATCCATACAATTCGGAGAGGAAAATCATTTTCATAGTTTTAGAGATGGGGTCTTATTTGATAAAATTGAAAACTCTTCGAATGAAATATTGTCTGTTTATCCCGCAGGGAAAACAGATAAGGAATATGTGATTCCTTACACTGTAAATGAGATACTCACGTATGCATTTCTGGGTAATCGTTTTCTTTCTTCTGTTACTCTCCACGAAAATATTCGCCGGATAGGCTATTATGCTTTTTCCGCATGTTACTCTCTTAGAGAGGTAACTGTCTCCTGTAGAACGCCAAGAGACATTGATATTGAATTTAATTCTTTTGGTATACTTCCTCTCTCTGAATGTACATTGTATGTTCCTCCAGGCACTAAATCCCTTTATGAGGCAGAGGATGTGTGGAAAGATTTCGGAACCATTATAGAAAGTCCTCTTTCTTCTGTTGAAAAACCGGAAGCAGTTTCGGATATGTACCTATTCGACAATACCTTATATTTAAATACTTCTGAGGCTGAGATCATCTCTGTTTATTCTACGGAAGGAGAATTATTATACCGGTTTCATAAGCCGGTAGGTGAAGCTACTTTCTCCCTGGCATCCGGGAAAAACAAACTGTTAATTATAAAAACATCTTCCGGTAAAACAAGAAAATTGCTTAGTCTGTAAAATTTTAAGTATACTCAAAGAAAGAGATTATTCGTATTAAAAGAAGGCGCCGTATTAATGACGCCTTCTTTTTTGTTTTTTTAAATTGAATGAGCAATAAG
>JAJBTS010000126.1 GCA_020860885.1 Bacteroidales bacterium | reverse complement strand
GATATATAAAATATGTAATGGAAGTTTTTTGGGTAAATTTTATATTTTTCGTTACAAGGTTTTAAGTGTAGGTAAGGGAGGGCTGTGAAGTCTTCCCTTACTTTTTATTTCTTTTCGAATTGGCTTCACTGATAATTTTACGGATGTGATTTTTTAACTTTGGAGTTGGGTTTTCTTTCAAAAAAGACTCAATATGTCTTTTTTTCTTGTCTTCGAAAACATCTTCAAAATCGATCAGGATACCTGTTTCTTCTACATCGCCGAATTCCGGATTTACTGCAGTTCCAAAAACTTTCATGCTGGGAGAAAGATTCATGTAAGCGCTTACCAAAGGTGGAATGTTGATGCCGTGGTTACGAACTTCCTGATTCAATACCTTGTAATCTTCTTTATAATTCGCTTTGTTGAATAACTTTTCCATTTTGGCGTAATCCGTATGGGTCTCCAGAGGGATAATGGGAGTTATAAGATTCTCTTTGTCTTTGAAGTATTTATCTAAGAAGAAAAGGATCATATTTCTTGATTCATGATCGTAATCGCTATACATAGTCACCTTTCCGAAAAAGTAACGGACCTGGGGATCGATAACAGAAAGCGCTCCTAAGCCATCCCATAGATTATCCAGGGCGAAAAGACCTTTCGAACCGAATTTGGAGGATTGATAATCCAAAGAAACAAAGGATCGTCCTAATTCTACTGTTCTGGGCAAGTATTCTTCTATGAATTTCGGAGAAAAACGGAAAAGTTCACAGGTAGCAATATTATTCGGTTGCCCATCTTGTCCAAAGGTTATTTCGTTTCCATGGCGGAAACGATATCCTCCTAAAATCTCTTCTTCCTGAGGATCCCATACGATCAATTGCCGGTAGGGATTATTCATCAGATCGAACTCATCCAGATCGACAGGATGTCCCGTTCCACCGCCATAATAACGGAATGCAATTTCGCGTAAGCGTCCTACTTCCTGCATCAGTTGAGGGGAATTATGAGCGGTAAAAATATAAATCTCGTTCCCCGATTTATTTGTTCTACGAAAGAGTTTATCAGGTGTCAGTTCAGCTTTCAAAACCGATCTGTCAATCTTGGGGATTATTTCTTCCATACTGTTTGTTATAGTGTTATCGTCCCATGTTATAAACCAACTTTTCAACCTCTTCTGCCCATTGCTGATGGGATTTGGAAGAGTCGAAAGTTTACCAGGGTATGGCTTTGCCGAAATGAATGGTGAAAACTGAATTCTTCGCTTTAAACATTTCGCTAGGCAAAAGTAACATTTCTATATTAAATTTTATACCTAATCGCTTGCGAAAATTGGCTACATTGTAAAATAATTTTGAATTTTTCGCTTCAAAAAATACAGGAACCACATCTCTTTGATATTCTATTGCCTTAGTGATAAACATCTTTTTCCAGGCGGGGTCTTTGATTACACCGCAATTTTTCCGGGAACATAATCCTGCCGGAAAGGTGATGATTTGATCTTTAGAGGCGAAAGCTTCATTCAAAGCCTGGATAGCCCCTTTTGCCTGTCCGCCGTGTTTATTAATCGGAATAAATATTTCCTGTAAAGGAGTAATAAAATAAAGAATGTCGTTTACCAGATATTTGATATGCTTATCGTATTTCCTTCCCAGAACAGCAGAGAGGCAAATCCCGTCAAGCCCCCCTAAGGGGTGGTTGGATGCAAAAATACATCTTTGTTCCGGAGAAGGAAGATTCTCTTCTCCTTCCAGTTTCAATGAAACCCCAAAATCATGGAGCATATGCTCCATAAATTCTACTCCTGTAACATCGGAGTTGTTTCTGATCAACTTATTGATCTTTTCCTGGCAGATTAATTTAGCCAGCCAATCAATGGCAAAACCCGGAATCTTTTTATATAGTTTAGGTGCTTTTGAGCGGAGAATTTCCCTGACATTGATTTGAAATACATGATTCGTACTCATTTTTCTAAAATATTTTTTACAAATGCAACGTTTATCCGATTGAAATCATCTTATCATTGTATAGTTTAACCTCTATTAATTTGAAATGTTTGAGGAAAACAAACAAAGATAATTTTTTATTATGAAATTTCAGAGAGATGGAAATAATACTTACATTTGCACAGTCTATTTTACTCTGTTGCAAAAGTAAGGTATAATGTATGAATTTAGTTTTAAGAATGCACAAAGTAAATTAAAAATTAGTAATGATGAAGATGAAGAAGTCCTTTTTTATTCCGATTGTATGTATCGGAATGATTTTCAGTTTAACGGGTTGCCTTGACTCAGGAAATGGAGAGAATTATGAAATTTATCAGGATGTGCTTACGGTAGTAGGACACGATGAACAGAGTGGTTCACCAACTTTTAATTTTTTCGCAGGCACTGTTTTAGCAGAAGATCTACCTGCTGAATATAGCGAAGTAGGAACTACTTTAATTGCAAATTTCAAAATTGATTTCAATTCGCAGAAAACAGGTACTCGCTATTATCAGGCAACTGAGTTGTATGAGTTGATAGCTGTCCCTCAGCAGGGATATGAGCAAAATGTAGAATTTTCCCCGGAAAAGGTTAATCCTGACGGTGTAATTCCTATCAATAGTATACAATATTTCCAGTCTGCAAATCAGTTAGGCAGGGTGTTCTTTGCAACGCAACTGGACTCTGTCTCAAAAAATGAATTCAATTTTAATATGGTATACGTACCTAAAGAAGTTGCTGGGGGAGGAGTTCAGGATACTCTGAAATTTTATTTGTATGCATCTCAGTATGGTTCTGATATTGAAAAAACTATCCGGACAAGGACCAACTCTTTCAATATGTATGATTTGTTTAAGTTAGGAAAAGATACTACGGATAGATATACAAACATTGCATACAAAAGTTTGAATGTTAATATTAGTTATGTCAGAGGGATTAACAGAGACGGAGAACTTGTATGGGATGATTTGGTAAATTCCAGAGGATCAAAAGATATTGAGTTGTTGTTGTATAAAAGAGATGTTGAATAATGTATAAATCTCTTTTTATCCTACTCTACAAATTGATAGTTCAGCCTGTTGCGGCCTGGGATATCCTAATTACAAGACAGGATAAAAATAATGAAAATTTTTACAAGAGCTATTTATTCCCTATAGTGGGAATAATAGCTCTCTTCTCTTTTATAGGAGTTTTATTTTCCGTAAAGACTTTTGACGTGCAGTTGGCATTGAAAGTGGTACTGAAAGAGGTGATGATTTACGGAGGAGGTTTTTATTTGGCATCTTTTGTTTTATCTGAATACATTTACCCGCGTTTCGGACTTGAGAAAGATAAATCATCAGCAGAACGATTTACCGGTTATGGTTCTTCAGCTATTTATATAATAGCTATGTTTAAAGCTCTTTTCCCATCTTTATTTATTCTTGATATCCTGGCTATTTATACGGTTTACATTATATGGACCGGAGCTGCTCATTTTTTGAAATTAAAGGAAAATCAATGGATAAAATTTACTATTTTTGCGAGTATTTTAATAATGCTTACTCCATTCCTGCTTCATTCACTCATTAATTTGTTGATGCCAGGGATGAGAATTTAGTTTCTTATGGCACAGCAAAACAATATAATTATAAAAAACAGAAAGGCATCTTTCGATTATGAATTTATCGAAACCTTTGTGGCTGGAATTGTTCTTACCGGAACCGAAATCAAATCTATCCGTTTGGGAAAAGCCGGATTGGTAGATAGTTATTGCCTGATGATCCGTGATGAATTGTGGATACGCAATATGTATATTGCCGAGTATTTTTATGGTACTTACAATAATCATGAGGCACGTAGAGATAGGAAACTGCTCCTGAACCGAAAAGAACTACGCAAAATTGAACAATTATCTAAAAATACCGGATTCACTATTATCCCTACTAAATTGTTTGTTAATGAAAAAGGACTGGCTAAAATGGTAATAGCAGTAGCTAAAGGGAAAAAGGCATACGATAAACGTCAGTCTTTAAGGGAAAAAGATGATAAAAGGGACATAGACAGAGCATTCAAAAAATAGAAGAATTTAAGGTTATGACATCACTTGAGAAAATCCTCCAAGAACGCATTCTTATTCTGGATGGGGCGATGGGAACGATGATTCAACTGTATAATCTTACAGAAGAAGATTACCGTGGCGCAGAATTTACTCATCTTCCGGGACAGATGAAAGGAAATAATGATATGTTAAATATTACCCGTCCGGATATTATTCAGGCAATTCATGCCGAATATCTGGAAGCCGGCGCTGATATTATCGAAACGAATACTTTTAATTCTACTTCCATCTCGATGGCTGATTACGGTATGGAAGAATATGTAAAGCAATTAAATCTGGCCGGAGCAAAAAATGCCCGCGAAGTTGCCGAACGCTTTACAAAGCAAAATCCTGATAAACCACGATTTGTAGCAGGTTCTGTAGGTCCAACTAATAAGACAGCTTCCATATCTCCTGATGTTTCCAATCCTGCTTATCGCAATATCACTTTTGATAATTTATACCAATCGTTCAAAGAGCAGATTGCAGCTTTATTAGAAGGAGGAGTAGATGTATTATTGTTTGAAACGGTTTTCGATACTCTTAATCTAAAAGCTGCCTTAATGGCTGCTGAACGTGCCATGGAAGAATCGGGAATTAGTGTTCCAATTATGGTTTCTTTTACTATTGCCGGTAAAAGCGGACGGATTTTATCCGGGCAAACTCTGGAAGCAGCTTTAGCTTCAATAGCGCATGCGGACCTACTCAGTGTAGGGTTAAACTGTTCTTTTGAGGCAAGTGATATGAAACCTTTCGTTAAAGAATTAGGCCGGATAGCACCTTGTTACGTTAGTGCTTATCCTAATGCGGGGCTCCCAAACAACCTCGGCCAGTACGATGAAACTCCCGAAATTATGTCTATGCAAATTCAAGAGTTTGTAGAAGAAAGATTGGTAAATGTTCTGGGAGGGTGTTGTGGAACGACTCCTGCTCATATAGCTCAATATGTTAGGATTGTAAAAGGAGCGCAACCGCATCGACCGGTTAAAGAAAACTTAAACCTGATCCTTTCCGGATTGGATGCTTTAGAAATTGGTCCCGATAGTAATTTTATAAATATAGGAGAAAGGTGTAATGTTGCCGGATCCCGTAAATTTTTACGTTTAATAAAAGAAAAACAATACGAGGAAGCTCTTCATATTGCCAGAAAGCAGGTTGAAGATGGAGCTCAGGTATTAGATATAAATGTGGATGACGGGTTGTTGGATGGTGTGTCGGAAATGACAAATTTTCTGAACCTTATTGCCTCAGAACCCGAGATAGCTTCTGTTCCGATAATGGTCGATAGTTCTGACTGGAATATTCTGGAAGCCGGGTTAAAAGTCCTGCAAGGAAAATCGATTGTCAATTCTATTAGTTTGAAAAACGGAGAGGCTGATTTTCTCGAAAAAGCCGGGAAGATAAGATCTTATGGGGCTGCTGTGATTGCCATGGCTTTTGATGAAAAAGGGCAGGCCGATACTTTTGAAAGGAAAATCGAAGTATGTGAGAGAATGTATTATCTGTTGATTGAACAGGTAGGATTCAAGCCTTCCGATATTATTTTTGATTCGAATGTGTTGGCTGTAGCCACAGGTATTGAAGAACATGATTCCTATGCGTGGGCATTTATCCGTACGGTTGAATGGATAAAAAAACATCTCCCCGGAGCCAGGGTCAGTGGGGGGATAAGTAATTTATCTTTTTCTTTCCGCGGAAATAATTACCTGAGGGAAGCGATGCATAGCGTTTTCTTATATCATAGCATACAAAAAGGTTTAGATATGGGAATTGTTAATCCTTCTGCTTCTATTCTTTACGAAGATATTCCCTCCGATTTGTTGGTGCTGATCGAAGATGTTATCCTGGACCGTTATCCGGGCGCTGCCGAAAAATTAATCGAATACGCTCAATCAAACGGCCAGGTATCCGTTCAAAAAGAAGATAAAAAAGATGAATGGAGAAGCTGGCCTTTGGAAGAGAGATTGAAATATGCACTGATAAAAGGTAATGCAGAATATCTGGAGGAAGACTTAACGGAAGCTTTGACTGTTTATCCCCGTCCGATTGATATTATAGATAATCCTCTTATGTCTGGAATGAATACAGTAGGAGTATTGTTTGGGGAAGGTAAAATGTTCTTGCCTCAGGTGGTAAAAACAGCCAGAACAATGAAAAAAGCTGTTTCTATTCTTCAACCTGCTATTGAAGCAGGTAAAGAAGAAGATTCTGCAAAAGCAGGAAAAATACTTATAGCTACGGTAAAAGGAGATGTACATGATATAGGAAAGAATATTACTTCCGTTGTGTTGGCTTGTAATAATTACGAAGTAATTGATATTGGAGTAATGGTTCCTCCGGAAGAAATTATACAAAAGGCACAAGAATATCAGGTGGATATGGTGGCTCTAAGCGGATTGATTACTCCTAGTTTGCAGGAAATGTCTTTTGTCGCCTCTGAAATGGAGAGAGCGGGATTAACTATGCCATTAATTATTGGAGGAGCAACCACTTCAGAATTGCATACGGCTCTTAAAATCGATCCCTTGTATCATGGCGCGGTCGTACATGTGAAGGATGCATCACAGGCAGTGCCGGTAGCAAATAGTCTGCAAAATGCAAATTTGAGAAAAGAATATACCCGTAAAGTAAAAGAGGAGTATGCTGTATTGAGAAATGAAACTGATTTTCAGCAGGAACTGGTTTCTTTGGAATATGCACGGGAGCATAGATTCGAAATCGATCATTCAAAATATAGAAATCCTAAACCAAATATAGAAGGATTGCAGGTAATTGAATATGTTTCATTAAAAGAAGTTATTCCTTATATAAATTGGGCTGCTTTTCTTGCAGCATGGAAATTACCGGTGAAATATGCATCTATCGATTCAACGGATGCTATGGAGGATTCTGAAAAAGAAAAAGCTCAGGAAGCTTTGGATTTAATGAAAGATGCCCGGCTGTTGTTATCTCAATGGGTAGAAGAGGATAGAAAAGATATAAAAGCTATCATCGGATTCTTTCCTGTTGAAACAGCAGAAGAATCTCTGATCATTGAAGGGAATAGGATTCCTCTTTTACGTCAACAGGAAAAAAGACAGGATAATCAATACAAATCACTGATAGACTTTATTCATCCGGAAGGGGATTATATAGGATTGTTTGTGGTAACTGCAGGAGAAAATTCATATTCTTCTTCTTGTGAATGTGGTTGTCGGCACTCGCAGGACGATTATCAGAAGATATTGGAACATATTTTACGAGACCGTTTGGTGGAGGCAGCCACCGAGTATATTCACGAAAAGGTACGAAAAGAATACTGGGGGTATGCATCGAATGAGTCTTTCACTCCCAATGAGTTGTTAAAATCACCTTATAAAGGCATTCGCCCAGCTTCCGGTTACCCCATTCATCCGGACCTTTCTTTTAATTTTATGATTGATGATCTTTTGAAAATGGAACGCATAGGAGTTAGTCTTACAGCTAATGGTGCTTTGTATCCGACTTCTACAACAGCAGGACTATATATAGCTCATCCGGAGGCGGTCTATTTCAGAATTGGGGAAATTGATGAAGAACAATTGGCGGAATATGCCCGTAAAAAAGGAGTTTTACAGGAAGAAGTCCGGAAATGGTTAGGCATATAAGAATTTTATAAGCAAAATTATGCAGATACAAGAAAATTATTCTTTAATAAAACATAATACTTTTCATTTGGATGTCAGAGCACGTTGGTTTGTTCAGTATGATTCCGAAGAAGATCTTAAACGTTTACTGAACGATGAATATTTTTTCTCTCAAACATTCTGGCATATCGGACAAGGTAGTAATCTGTTGTTTCTGGGAGATTATAACGGCATTATTATTCATTCCGGTATTAAAGGTATTGAATTATTAAAAGAAGACGATAAGTATGTTTGGGTGAAAGCAGGAGCAGCTGAAGACTGGGATTCCTTTGTCGCTTACTGTGTGGAACAAGGTTGGGGTGGACTCGAAAATCTTTCTTTTATTCCTGGAGAAGTAGGTGCAAGCGCCTTTCAGAATATAGGAGCTTACGGAGTGGAAGTTTCAGAATTTATTGATTCAGTTCATACTTATTTTTTAGAAACAGGAGAAAAGAAATTATTTACCAGGGAAGAATGTAATTATTCTTATCGTCATAGTTTTTTTAAGGAAGTTTCGAATAGAGGATTGTATTATATTACACATGTCATATACAGATTAAACAAAAATCCTGATTTTCGTTTGGATTATGGTAATGTTAAGGCTTCTTTGGAAGGAAAAGAAGTTAATCTGAAAAATATCAGAGAAGCTATTATTCGGATTAGGAAAGAAAAACTGCCGGATCCTGAGAAAGCAGGGAATGCAGGTAGCTTTTTTATGAATCCTTACATAAGTACCATTGAGCTAAGAGAATTGCAGAAAAATTATCCTTCCATTCCTTTTTATGTCTGTGACGAGTCGCGGGTGAAAATTCCGGCAGCATGGTTGATAGATCAATGCGGATTAAAAGGTAAAACATATGGAGGAGCTGCCGTTCACCAAAAACAACCTCTGGTTATTATTAACAGCGATAAAGCTACAGGAGAGGATATTGCTCTTTTGGGAGAAGAGGTGCGGCGTATTGTATATGAGACATTTAAAATTGAACTTCAACCGGAAGTGAATTATATATAGCAGTCAACAGTTGGTGAGATTTCAGATATTAATTAAATAGGACGTGAATTTAAGATTTTTAGGCACAGGCACATCGACAGGTAATCCGGAAATAGGATGTAAATGTCTTGTTTGTACATCAAAGGATCCAAGAGATTGGCGGTTTCGATCCTCCTCTTTATTAAATGTAAATGGGAAACAGTTTCTGATTGATTGTGGCCCTGATTTCAGAATGCAGATGTTGCGGGCTTTGGAAACTCTTCCTTTTAAAAAAATAGATGGGGTATTACTTACACATGAACATTATGACCATGTCGGAGGACTGGATGATTTGCGTTCCTACTGTAGATTCGGGCCTGTGGATATTTATGCTGAAAATTCTGTTGTTAATGCTATTAAAACCCGTATGCCTTATGCCTTCAGGGAGCATAAATACCCGGGAGTTCCAAATTTAAGAATGAATGTGATCGATCCTTCCCGATCTTTCCTGATGGATGGAGTTTCTGTATTGCCTATTCGACTTATGCATGGTCAACTTCCCATAGTAGGTTACCGTATAGGAGCATTGGCATATCTTACAGATTTGAAAACAATTCCTGAAGAAGAATATACTAAATTACAAGATCTTGACGTTTTGGTTATTAATGCATTAAGAGAAAAGGAGCATCTTTCACATCAAACGGTTGAAGATGCTTTGGAAAATATCAAAAGAATTAAACCTGCAAGAGCTTATTTTATCCACATGAGCCATGCCTTTGGTTTACATGAAGAAATGCAGAAGTTATTACCTGAGAATGTATTTATTGCTTACGATGGATTAGAAATTTATGTTTAATCGCTGGTTGACATTATTATCAAAAGAGTTCTGGTTTCAATTATACTCATTGACTGGAATTGTTTTTATGCTTTTATTTTTAATTGTTACCGGGTGTTTGCTCTGGATTGTTCCAGGTGCTTATAATATACCGGATAATGGATATGCAGATTTTTCTTCTTTCTTTGCTATCGCTCCGGTATTAATGCTTTTCCTTATTCCAGCTTTATCCATGCGGGCATTGTCGGAAGAGAAAAAATTACATACTCTGTTATTGCTACGAAGTAGGCCTGTTACTATGAATGCTATTATCCTTTCTAAGATAATAGCAATTTTAGGTGTTGTGTTATTGACTTTATTACCTACTGTTGTGTATGTTGTTTTTATTTATTACAATGGTAATCCTGTTGGTAATATTGATTTGGGGGCTGTTGCTGCGTCTTATACCGGATTGTTGTTCTTGATTATAGCATTTATTGCTATATCGGTTTTTTCCTCTGGTATCACAAAAAATCAGGTTGTAGCAATGATACTGGGAATGACATTGTGTGCTTTTTTTTATTATGGATTTGATTTGCTTTCATTGGATCAATTCGGATTTCTTTATCATTATAAATCGATCCAAAGGGGATTAATTGTAAGTTCGGATTTATTTTACTTTTTGATGGTGAGTAGTTTTTTTTATTTCCTAACTCTTAAATTAACCGGAGAAAACCTACATTCTAAAGCAATCCTTCTAAGTGTTGTATTCTGTTGTTTTTTCCTTTTACTAAGTTTAATTTCCGAAAAATCCTGGGATTGGACAAAAGACAAACGGTATTCTTTACATTCTGTTTCAAAGGAAGTATTAAAAGGTTTGGAAAGCCCTCTTTTTATCGATGTTTATCTGACTGGAAATTTGAATCCGGGATTTAAAAGATTACAAGAGTCGACTCTTTATTTATTAGATAATTTTGAAAAGAATTCTATAACTTCTGTAAACTATGATAGGGTGGATCCTTATAAAAAAGGCAAAGATTTTATGGAATCTATGAATTCTTCCGGAATGAATGGAATTGCTGTTAATGAGCGGTTGATGAATGGGCGTCTTTCTCAGAATATTCTTTATCCTTATGCTCTTGTTCAGTATGGAGATGAATCTATCGTAGTGCCTTTACTGGTTAACCAGCCGGAACGTTCAGGCGAAGAAAACCTGAACTTATCTATCGAAATGCTGGAATATCAATTCATTCGGGCAGTAGAATTACTTTCCGGAAAAGAGGAAAGGCGTATTGCTTTTTTAGAAGGACATGGCGAATTACCAGAAGAATCGATTACCGAATTGTTGGATTTATTAAGTTATGAATATTCGATTGATAGGGGTGGCCTTTCTGGTATGCCCGGAGAATTAGATAATTATGATTTGACAGTTATTGCCGGACCTCATCTTGCCTTTTCAGAAATGGAAAAATTTGTACTGGATCAGTATCTTATGCAGGGAGGTCGGTTGCTCTGGTTTGTAAATGGGGCCCAGTTGTACTCTTATGAAGAGTTAATCGAAAAAGGAGAAACCATAAGTTTAGCGAATGATCTGAATCTGAATGATTTTTTCTTTTCTTACGGGTTACGCATTAATCCTGTTTTTTTAATGGATGTGCAGAGTTTGAATATTCCTGTGCCTGTAGTTGCAGAAAATGGAGAAACGGAATACGTTTCCCGTCCTTGGTATTATGCGCCTTTGTTAAAGTCGAACCATCTATCGGCAATAACAAAAGGTCTTTCTTTCGTTAAAACATCTTTTAGTAGTACGATATCTCTTGTAGGAGAAGAAGACTCGTACAGTAATAAAGAGTTATTGTTAGCATCTTCCACTCAGGCGAGAACTGTTCCCGTTCCTTCTATGGTTACTCTTGAAGAAACCGAGAGGAATCCGGATGCAAATTACTTCAATGAGTCAAATCTTCCTGTCGCAGTGTTGCTGCATCCACCTTTTGAATCTGCTTTTAAAAACAGAAGTGATTTTTTTTCAAGAACCGATTATCCTTTCCGTTCGGAAAGTAACTCCGGAAAAATGATAGTGGTAGCTTCGGAAGAAATTATAACCAATCCGTTAGGATATGATCTTTATTCCCGTACTCAATTTGCTAATCAGGAATTCATATTGAATGCGGTGAATTATCTCACGGATTCGAAAGGATTATCGACATTGAAAAATAAGACGTTTCGGATGCAATTATTGAATAAAAAAATGCTTCAGGAAAATAAAAGCAAACTTCTTTTTTATACTGTCATTTTGCCTCCGTTGGTTCTTGTATTTTTTTTCCTGATGTTATTTTTGTATAGGAAAAGGAAATACGAAAGAAAGGTGGAGAGTTGATTTTTTCTTCTTATATTTGTGAAATAAAAAATAATTATAAAATCTATATATAATATGAAATTTATAGTATCTTCTAACTTGTTATTAAGCCATTTACAAACAGTAGGCCGGGTGATTGCTTCTAAGAACTCAATTCCAATTTTAGATTGTTTTTTGTTTGAACTTCGGGGAAATCAACTGATGATAACAGCGGCTGATACCGAAACCAGGATGATAACATCTATAGAAATTAATGATGTGGAAGGTAGTGGACTTTTCGCTATTCCATCAAAAAACCTGTTGGAATCTCTCAAAGAGTTGCCGGAACAGCCTATTACTTTTGAAATTAATGATGAAAACCTTGAAATATTTATTTATTATGAAAATGGTAAATATAATTTCATTGCACAGGATGGGAATGAATATCCGCAATCCAAGCCTTTAAATGATGATGCATCCAAGCTTGAATTAAGTTCTTCAGATCTTCTTGCCGGAATTTCCCGTACTATCTTTGCTAGTGGAGATGATGAACTCAGACCTGTAATGAACGGTGTCTTTTTTGATATAACTCCTGAAGAAATGATTTTTGTTGCTTCGGACGGACATAAGTTGGTGCGATTTAAAAATACATCAATCGTAGGAAACGAAAGAGCTTCTTTTATTCTACCTAAAAAGCCGGCAAACTTATTAAGAAATATTCTCCCTCGTGAAGATGGACAAGTTTCTATCGGCTTTGATTCGAATAATGCTTATATTACAATGGAACGATTTGTTATTGTATGCCGTCTGATAGAAGGACGTTATCCAAATTACAATGCTGTGATTCCACAAGATAATCCTTATAAAGTTACTATTGACCGGTTAAATTTCCTGAATGCATTGAAGCGTGTCAGTGTATTTTCTAATCCGGGTAGTAGCTTGATTAAATTGAATATTTCCGAGAATAGTATTTTTATTTCAGCTCAGGATATTGACTTTTCCACTTCGGCAGAAGAAACTGTCGCTTGTGTATATGATGGTGCTGCAATGAGTATCGGTTTCAAAGGGACTTATCTGATTGAAATATTAAATAATGTTCCATCAGAAGAGGCCATTCTTGAATTAGCAGATCCTTCCCGTGCAGGACTTATTCTTCCTGCAGAAAACGGAGAAAATGAAGATTTACTGATGTTGCTGATGCCAATGATGCTAAACGATTAATTCAAGTCTCAACTCTTAACTCTCATTCTATGCGGCTTAACTTAAAGAATCCGATTGTTTTTTTTGATCTGGAAACGACAGGTATAAATATTGTTTCAGATCGTATTGTTGAAATTTCTTATCTTAAGGTTTTTCCTAATGGTGATGAAGAGTCGAGAACCCGGCTGATTAATCCGGAAATGCCTATTCCTGTGCAATCTACTGCTATTCATGGAATATCGGATGAGGATGTTAAAGATGCTCCCACATTCAAATCCATTGCTAAATCATTAGCAGCGCAAATAGAAGGCTGTGATTTAGCAGGGTATAATTCCAATCGTTTTGATATACCCGTTTTAGGAGAAGAGTTTCTACGGGCTGGAGTGGAAATTGATCTGATGAAAAGAAAATTTGTAGATGTACAAACTATTTTCCATAAGAAAGAACAAAGGACTTTATCTGCTGCTTACAAATTTTATTGTGATAAAGAGTTGGAAAACGCGCATAGTGCGGAAGCCGATACTAAAGCAACTTATGAAATATTAAAGGCTCAATTGGATCGTTATCCGGATTTGGAAAATGACATAACTTTCCTTTCTGAATTTTCTGCTTTTGGAAATAATGTAGATTTTGCAGGACGTGTTATATATAATGATAAGAAACAGGAATGTATTAACTTTGGGAAATACAAAGGACGTATTGTAGAAGAGGTCTTCCGGGAGGATCCGGGTTATTACGGCTGGATTATGGGTGGTGATTTCCCGTTACATACGAAAAAAGTTTTTACAAATATAAAATTACGATCGGCATTTAATAAATAAAAGTGCAAAACGCTATCTTGTTAGGTCGCTTTTACTATATAATAATTATACTTTTGTAAAAAAATATTTGTTAAATAAGATATTTAATTTAAATAGAGTTATGAGGATCGTAGCATTTAATGGAAGTCCCCGCAGAGGCGGAAACACAGAACAATTAATTGAAGAAGTATTTAAACCTATCCGGGAAGCTGGTATTGAGGTGGAATTGGTGCAATTAGGTGGGAAATTGTTTCGTGGTTGTGCATCTTGTTATACTTGCTTTAAGACAAAAGACGGTCAGTGTGTTATCAAAACGGATGGTATGAACGAATATATCCGAAAAGCGCAACAGGCTGATGGAATCATATTAGCTTCTCCAACTTATTATGGAAGTGTAAGTGCAGAAATGAAAGCATTTATGGACCGGTTAGGCCTGACAACAATCGGACAAGGCCGTACATTAACCCGTAAAGTAGGGGCTGCAGTGATCAGTGTGCGCCGGGGAGGAGCTGTTACCGTTTATGATGAATTGAATCGTTTCATGTTAGGTAGTGGAATGATTGTTCCGGGCTCTACTTATTGGAACTTTGGGATCGGAGAAATGCCTGGTGAGGTTTACAACGATGCTGAGGGATTAAGGAATATGAAAGACCTTGGTGTTCAATTAAGTTGGCTATTGAAAGTTATTCATTCTTCATTATAAAGTATAAAACCAGAATCTGTATTAATTC
>JAJBTS010000245.1 GCA_020860885.1 Bacteroidales bacterium | reverse complement strand
TTTTTTTGATTTTTGTTTCACTTATTTCGGCGATATCCCCGTTAACATCCAGTAGATAATACTTTTGGCTTAAATCCTTTTTATACAAACCTCCGTTGCTATTCTTGTCCCATTTGAAGGATTCGACCAGATAAATGGAATCGTTATAGGTTTCGTAAGCAATAAAAGGTAATTTTCCATTTCTTATTTCTTCAATAGTGCCGGAAGGAGTGATGGAAAAATAAAGTTGTTCGATCAAGGTGCCATTCAGAACTTTAAATGTTTTGAATTGATTTTTATCTGTTATAATAAATGTCTGAGTAATTTTTGACTTATCATTTAATTCTTCTTCGGAAGCCAATCTTTGATGATCCATTATTTTTAAGCTATCCGATAGGGAATAGAGATCGACCGATTCCGAATCGCTCTGAGATTGGTACAGCAGTATAGGTTTGAACAGATTTACCGCAGGAAGCTTGGCTATATGGACGTTGTTTAAAGAGGCACTGTCGCCGAATACCGAATACAATCCAGCCGGAAGAATGGAGTAATTTGTATTGAAATGATACTTATTTTCCTCCCATGCGTAAGGCAGAATCAATTCCGGAAGATAATTGTAATAATCGCTGAAATTATCTTCTAGGTCCAGCTTCTGTGGATTTTCTTTTGATAACTCATTTTTTTGATTGCAGCTTCCCAGTATAAAACTGGAAAGACTGATCAAAAAGAAAAAATTGAATTTCTCAACAACTCTTTTAATTGACTTTAGAAATTTTACCATTATTAAAAAATCCCAGGATATTTTCCATTACTTCTTTCTGCATATTTTCTTTCGCTTCTAATGTTTGGGTTCCCACATGGGGAGTGATCACCACATTATCCAGAGTTTTAAATCCCTCCGGAATGTTCGGTTCGTTTTCGAATACGTCTAGTCCTGCACCGGATATAACTTTATTTTTTAGTGCCTGGATAAGCGCTTTTTCATCCACCAGGCTGCCTCTGGCTGCGTTGATGAATATAGCTGAACTTTTCATTTTCCCAAAAGTTTCCTCATTCATCAGATGATGAGTTTCGTCGGTTGCAGGAGCATTCAGGGAAAGGAAATCGGCCTGAGCCAGCAGTTCATCGAATCCGACGTACCGGGCTTCGTACTTCTTTGCTATATCGTAGGACAAGGGCTTACGGTTGTGATAAATAATTTTCATTCCCGAAGCGTAGGCTCGTCGTGCAACTGCCTGTCCTATTTTACCCATACCAAAAATTCCTAATGTTTTACCGTACAAGCCTGTACCCAAATCGTCGTACATTCCCCATCCAAGACCTTCTTTTGTCCGCAGTTTACGATCGTAAAAGGATATCCTTCTTCCGGCCGTGATCATTAATCCGAAACACAATTCTGCGGTAGGTTCTAAAACTGCGTGGGGAGTATTTGTAATTGTAATCCCTTTCTGAGTGGCGTATTCCACATCGATACAATCGTATCCTGCTCCGAAATTCGCAATTAACCGTAACTTTTTTGCTTTATCAAGGATCTCCTGATCGGTTTCTATACCCGGAACCAATACATCGGCATCTGCTATCTTTTCCAGAATTTCTTCCTTTGAAAATAATTCGCCTTCGGGATATATTAATTCGAAATCTTTCTCAAGCGGAGCAAATATTTCTTTTATGAAATGGGATCCTAACAGAATTTTCTTTTTCATATAAATTGTTTTTAAGAATAGAGGTTGTCCAAAAAGAACTTTTTGTCCCTAAATCTCCTAAAGGGAACTTCTTACACCATTGAATATCAATGGCCCCTTTAGGGGATTGGGGTCAAATGATGAGATTATTGACTTTTTGGACATCCTCATTATTATATTAAACTAACAATTTACATCTTTAAAAAGTTACGGATTTAATTCTCTATTTCTGTATAGTCAGGATCTGTTCCGCCAGATCTCCTGTAACATTGGCCTTTTCTCCATACTTTACTCCGGCCTTGTTGAACCGTTCTTTTATAATAGAAATAGCCGTTTCCGGAATTCCTGCTTCGGAAAGAGTGGTAGCCAGTCCTATGGAATGGAAGAAATTTTCCGTTTGTTGTATAGCCTGGTCAATACGGTCATTCTCACTTCCTTCTTTCAGTCCGAATACTCTTTCTGCATATTGCAGCAGCTTGTTGTGTTTCTGCTCTTTCAATATCTTCATTATTCCCGGCAACACAATAGCCAGAGAAGCGCCATGGGAAATTCCGTGCAAAGCGGTGAGTTCGTGCCCGATCATGTGGGTCGCCCAGTCTTCTATTACTCCCATGCGGATCATATCATTCAAAGCCAACGTTGCGGAAAGCATAAAATCGGCCATGAGATCGTAATCCTGAGAATTTTGCATAATTTGAGGAGCAATTTCCAGAACGGTTAATAATATGCCCTCTGCCCATCGGTCCATAATCCGCGATTGTCCGGTGGTTGTCAGATATTGTTCTATAACATGGACGTACACATCGGCCAGACCATTCGCCAATTGGTTTTTAGGCAAAGAGAATGTTGTCTGTGGATCCAAAATGGAGAATTGAGGGTATGCACTGTAAAACGAATATTTCTCTTTCGTTTCGGATCTGGAAATAACAGCTCCGTTATTCATTTCCGAACCGGTAGCAGGTAATGTCATTACGGAAGCATACGGAAGGGTTTTCGCTGCTTTTCCTTTTAATACAATATCCCACGCTTCTGTTTCCGGTGTAGCCAGTGCAGATGCAATGAGTTTTGTTCCGTCGAGAACAGATCCTCCTCCGACCGCCAGAAGAAAATCCACTTCATTTTCTTTTCCGATCTCTATCGCTTTTCTCAATGTTTCGACGGTTGGATTTGGTTCTATGCCCCAGAATTCAATGTAATGATGATCTTTGAGCGCACTTATTACTTCTTCATAGACGCCATTCTTTTTTACACTACCTCCGCCGAAGGTGATTAACACTTTTTTTTCGGTTGGAATAAGACTGCTTAAACGGGCGATTTCCCCTTTACCGAATACCAATTGAGTCGGATTTTTATAAATGAAATTTCTCATGATTCAATATTTTTTATTTTTCAAACAAAGATAAGTATAATCTTTTGAGTTGATCCATTAATTTATATCTTTGAAGAAAGGATAAAAAAATAAAAACATTTAAGCTGATAAGTATCTCTTTAATCCAGTTGTTCCTATACTATGTATTTATAAAAGTTAATCTGTTTTCTTTGCAGTATGTCACTGGTGAGGCCGCTGCAATAGGAATCATCGGAGGAGCAGACGGCCCGACCGCCATTTTCCTTTCTTCAAAAATTTCCTGGGGTAATTCTCTGGTTTTTCAACTTCTATCTGTATTCCTCCTTTCTTTGCTTATAAATTATACGGCAATGATAAAACTTGATAGGGGTAAGAGTTTCAAAATCGGATTAATTTTTAGCGTGGTTCTGGTATTGCTGTTTAGTTTAATAGTAATTTATTCTTCTCCTTTCAATTTCGGTTCTGTAATGTTTGCTTTCCTCTTATTCCTGAACGGATATATGGTTTCAGAAAAATGTCTGAAAAATTGAAATGCTTAATCTCATACTCTTAAAGGAGCTATGAATATTCAATAATTCACAATCTCCTTTAAGAGAATTCAGGAGTTATAATTCTTTATATGAGAGAATTTATGACTTTCTTATTATTTCTTTTTTGATGAAGTCCTTTTAGAAGGAGCCTTTCCGGCTTTTTTTCCTTTGGGTTTCTTTTCGGGAGCTTCTTTGATAATTTTCATAGCTTCCTCATAAGATAATTCACCGGGAGTACTTCCTTTAGGGATCTTATAATTGTTTTTTTCGTAACTGATATAAGGACCAAATCGCCCATTCAATATTTGTAACTTCTCATCTTCCGGAAAAGATTTGATCAGCTTGTTGGCATCTCTTTCCTGTTTTGCCCGGATGAGTTGAATAGCTTCTTCCTCGGTAATATGGTAAGGATCGTATTCCTTAGGAATCGTTGTAAATGTATTGTTGAATTTCAAATAAGGCCCGAATCTTCCGATAGCCGCTGAAATAACCTTTCCTTCCAGTTCTCCTACCGTACGGGGGAGATTAAATAGCAACAGAGCTTCCTCTAAAGAGATGGTTTCAATAGATTGGCCTTTAGCTAACGATGCAAATTGAGGTTTTTCCTCATCTTCGGCAGTTCCTATCTGAACGAAAGCGCCAAACCGTCCTATCTTGGCAGATACGGGCTTCCCTGTTTTAGGGTCTGTGCCTAGCACTCTTTCTCCGACCTTATGTTCTGTTTTGGCAGCAGATACTTCTTCCACTATCGGGTGAAAGAGTTCGTAGAATTTCTGAAGCGTATCGGTCCATTTCAGGTCTCCTTCAGCGATCTTGTCAAATTCTTTTTCTAACTCAGCTGTGAAGTTGTAATCCATCACACTGGGGAAATTTTCTACCAGGAAATCATTGACAACCAATCCGGAGTCCGTAGGAATTAATTTATTCCTGTCGGCTCCGACAATTTCTTTCTTTGTTGATTTGTTGATCGTATTGTTTTTCAATACAAGAGTAACGAAATCTCTTTCTACACCTTCTTTTATCCCTTTGATAACATAACCGCGATGTTGTATGGTAGAGATAGTAGGTGCATAAGTAGAAGGACGCCCGATTCCCAACTCTTCGAGTTTTCTTACCAGACTGGCTTCCGTATAACGCGGAGGTCTTTGAGTCAGACGTTCCGAAGCTGTTACATCTGATAGATTCAGTATTTCTTTTAAGTGCATAGGAGGAAGAATCACTTCTGCATTTTCGTCCTGATTCTCCTCATCGGTATCTTCAAGGTAAACCCGTAAGAACCCGTCGAATTTGATTACTTCGCCGTTTACCAGGAATTTATCCTGTGTATTGTTGCTGATGCCAATAGTAATGGTAGTCCTTTCCAGTTCGGCGTCAGCCATTTGAGAAGCGATCGTTCTTTCCCAAATAAGTTTATACAATCGTTTTTCCTGCGCGGTACCTTCTATGGTCCGTTGATTCATATAAGAAGGACGAATGGCTTCGTGAGCTTCCTGTGCTCCTTTTGTCTTTGTATGGAATTGCCGGGTCTTGGCATATTTATCTCCGAATTCTTCTTTTATCTCTTTCCGGGAAGCATTTAATGCCAGATCGGAAAGGTTCAGAGAGTCGGTACGCATATAAGTAATAAATCCCGCTTCGTATAATTTCTGGGCGATCGACATAGTCTGAGAAACGGAAAATCCTATTTTCCGGGATGCTTCCTGTTGCAATGTCGATGTAGTGAAAGGAGGAGCCGGAGACTTTTTTCCCGGTCTTGTATGAATATCATCTACCGTAAAAGTTGCACTTTTCAAACTTTCCAGAAAATCCTGAGCTTCTTTTTCGGTTTTAAATCTTTTATTCAGTTCTGATTTGATAACTGTTTTACCATCCGGTAAGATGAATTGTGCCTGTACACGGAAGAAAGCTTCTGCATTGAACTGATTGATCTCTCTTTCCCGTTCTACGATCAACCGTACGGCAACCGACTGGACGCGTCCGGCAGATAAGGAAGGCATAATTTTTTTCCAGAGAATAGGAGAGAGTTCAAACCCTACGATACGGTCTAATACGCGTCGTGCCTGTTGCGCATCGACAAGGTTGAAATCGATTCCGCGGGGATTCTCTATTGCATTCTGGATTGCATTTTTTGTTATCTCGTGGAAAACAATCCTTTTGCAGTCTTTTTTATTCAGTCCCAATACCTCATAAAGATGCCATGCGATAGCTTCTCCTTCCCGGTCCTCATCGGAAGCCAGCCATATCATTTCTGAATCTTTTGCGGCTTTCTTTAATTTTTTTACCAATTCTTCTTTATCCGAAGAGATTATATAGTCGGGTTTGAAATGGTTGTCCACGTCCACACCCAAGCCTTTATCTTTTAAGTCCCGGATATGACCATAGCTGGATAGGACCTGAAAATCCTTCCCTAAAAATTTTTCTATAGTTTTTGCTTTCGCCGGTGATTCAACAATAACGAGATTCTTCTGCATGACTAACTTTTCTGTTTAAGTGCCGCAAAGTTAATAAAAACTTTAAAATTTAACGCTTAAACCTCCCATAATGTTGAAATCCTGTGCCGGATAACCGTACCAGATGTCATATTCCTGAAAAAGAAGATTATTGGCTTGTGCAAAAACCGAAAAAGAATCATTGATAGCGTAGTTTACTTTTGCATTCAGGGCATGCATGTTTTTCATTTTGGTGATTGCATTATTCGTACTGTAAGCAGTCATAGCTTTTCTTCCGGTTTCGAGGTGATAATTCAGATCTATACGAAAAGGAATAGAAGGAACTTTAAAACCGATTCTTGCGTCTGCGGTAAATTGCGGTTTATTCCATGGCTCGGGTTCATAGGTTGGTTCCCAATCTATGATAAAACCCTTATTATCATGGTCGGTATCCCAATTGTAATAAGTAAGTTTGATTCCTAAATCAAAAATATCCTGATAAGAATAATCTACGGCTCCTCCCAATTTAAATACTTTTGCCTTCAGATAATCAGGCTCCAATAATTCTCCAAGAATGTATGTCTCGTTATTTAATAAATGCCAAAAAAAGGCAGAATTATAAAAGAAAGGTTCATCCTCACTTATCTTGTACCCCGTAAAAATATCGATATTTAATTCCGGTAACAGAGAAAACTTAAATCCCAGAAGTCCGTCTACGAAATTTCTGGAGTCTTTGATTCTAACATCAGGAAGAACATACCTGTTTTCAAAATACATGTTGTAATTGCTATTGTCATACACTCCACCCCCTACATTTACATAGAAAAGGTAAGGATCGGACGGACGCCAGTTGAACTTTACATCCGGTGCAACCGTAAACTCATTATCGCCTGATTCATGTTGAATAGTACCGGAAGCTCCTAATCTTAAATCCCAGTTATCTCCGTAGAAATCAATGTGAGGATTTAGGGATCCAACCGTATAATTGTATTTTTCATCCGAATAATACGGTGTCTTGTTTGTGTTATACCTTATGTCTCCACCTACGCCAATGCCCAGGGTAGAGCTTGTTAAAGCAGTTACATCAAAATCAGCGCCGAACTGGTTCTCTGTTTTTCCATCCGAGTCTTTAAGGAATCCGTATTTCTGAGAGAACAAGGCATAATGCACATTTAGATAGTAGGATACTTTTTCTGTCTGGAGGGATTGTATGCCTAAACGAGTGTGGAACAAATTATTGACCTGCTTGGTTGAATTGCTGATAAAATGATCAGGAATAGGAGTGAAAGGGTCGGAAGACCTGTTTACCCCATAATAATTGAAAGCCGAATAGATGTATTGGGCATTAGCGATGAACTTAACTTTTTCAAAATTATGATTGAAATCTATACCTCCCAGATTATCGTTTAGTTTCATTTTCTGTTTCGTATCTGTTTGCAGATAAGTCACGTCGCTGTTGCTGGAACGATGAGAGAAATATAAGCTCAGGCAATCTTTGGAAGAGTTTAATATCTGATATCCGAAATCACCGTCTATATCCAGTAATGAGCTTACTCCGACATTCAGGTAGCCTCTTTTATTGCTGGTTGCGTAATCTGAAAAATAAGATTTTGCTTTTAGATTGGATAAATACGGAGGGATATTATAATCTAAAAGAAAATTAGAAAACTCCACCTGCGTTTTGGGCGCTTCCGGTTCTTTGACCTGAGGCAATTGATTGATTTTATTAGCGTCTCGCAGGCTCGGATTGTATTCTCTCTCTAAAGTCATTTCTCTTTCCAATTGAGAATTACCTGTCTGGGCATACATCGGTAAAGTAAAAAAAACTGCCGAAAAAAATAAAACTATATATTGTATTGATTTCATGATCTGAATATTCCTTTTAATTAATTACTGTACATTAAGTTTAGACAAGCGTTCGTTAATAATACCGTGAATATCATCGTTGGTATTTTTATAGTTTGTCTGTAAACTTTCCAAATATTGGCGAGCCTGTAGATTATCTCCTTCAGAAGCAAAGATATCCGAAAGTAAAATAAAGCTTTTAGCCAGCCAGTAAGCGTGTGGAGTTCCTTGCTTTATATAATCCTGAACGATCGATTTTGCCTGTGAAGCGTTTCCTTCAGCAAAATAATAGTTTGCTAAAAGATATTTGGCTTCCGCGCCGAAAGCCGTCCGGGTATCTTTCGATAAGACTGTCCAGTCGTCTTTCGCCAGAGATTTCTCGTCTAACGAGTTGTAGGCTTGAGCCCGGTAATAACGGGCCTCCGATGCGATTTCCGGATTTAACGATTCATCTTTCAACAGAGTCGTAGCGGCCTGAATGATGGAGTTATATTTATTCAGATGGATTCCTGAACGTATCATTCCTAACGATCCGGCATCCCGGTTTGCTTTGCTTTCTGCGATAGATTGTAATCTTTCGTACGATTGTAAGGCAGCTTCGTATTCTTTGTCGTTGTATTGTAGTTCCGCCGTTCTTCCTACAGCTTCTTCCGTAAACTGGGTATTGCCTGCTTCGAGCACTTTTTGATATTCATTTTTTGCTGCTGTGAAGTTTTTCTGGTTGTAATAAGTATTTGCCAGGTAGTAATGAGCGTTCGTATTGAATGCTCCGTTAGGGAACGACTGAAGATAATTCTTCAACGCATTCTGTGCTTGTTGAATATCTCCTTTAAGGAAGAATCTTTCTGCAGCAAGGAAAGTCAGGGAGTCTTGCTCGCTGGCTTCGAATTTAACCGCTCCTCCCAATGAGTTTACATAATTGGCATAGCCTCCGATATCGTTCATATCAAAATAAACCGATTTCAGATCCTGGATAGCAACTTTTGCTTCGGCGCTGCCGGGATATTTTGCGATAATATTTTTATAGGCAGCTGCCGATTTTTCAGGTTGATTGGTATTGTAATATAGTAACCCGATCTGAAGTCCGGCTTTACGTGCCAGGTTGCTGTTGGGGTATCTGCTTAATAAATTCTGGTAGGTTTCTATGGCCGCCGTATGATTGTTGGATAATACCAATGCGCGTCCTTTTTCATAGATAGCATCCGTGATGTAAGGAGAATTGGGATATTCGCGGATCAGTTTGTCCATTTGATTGATTTTTCCCTTATAATCTTTCTGCAATCCCATCACATATCCTTTCTGGAACAACGCATAATCACTCATTTCCGGAACCAGAGATACAGCCTGATTGTATGCTCTTTCCGCTTCGGAAAAATGACGGTTGTTGAAATAGCAGTCTCCCAGACGGGCATAAGCGTCTGCCAAAGTCTTTTTATCGTTCTTCTCCTGATTGATGAACGTGTTGAAATATTTTTCAGCAGCAGGATAATCGGCTTGTTTAAAAGCACAATAGCCCAAATTGTAATTGGCACGGTTCGATAAGCCACCGCTTCTGTTATTGGTTTGTATAAAAGAACGGTAATCTTTAGCCGCTGCATTGTAGTTTTCCTGATGGTAATAAGATTCTCCCCGCCAGTAGATTGCCTGCTCACGTTCATTATTTGCGTAATTTCCTCCTTCAATGGCACGCGTAAAATAATTGATGGATTGATTGTAATTGTTATTCGTAAATTCTACAGTACCCAGATGGTAATAAATTTTTTGTTTCGCTTCCTGGATTTTTCTCCCCGGATTTTTAATCTTGGCGATAGAGTTTAACGCTGTCTCGTAATTCTTTGTCGTAAGATATACATCCACCAAAGCATCGTTCACTTTATCTGCATAAGTAGATTGTGGATAAGTATTCACGAAGTTTTCCAGAACGGTGACGGATTCTCCAAATGCAGATACCGAATTCTGGTGCAAAAGCATAGCGTAATTGTACATGGCAGCTTCTTTGGCAGCAGGATCCGAATCCATCCTGGAAGCAGATTCGAAAGCCAGTAAGGCATTTCTGGTATCTCCTGTTTTAAGGTAAGCCTGACCTAAATACAGATAAGAACTTTGTCCGAAAACCGTATTGTCGGGATTGCTTTTACTTAAATAGTTTATAGCCTGGGGGTAATTATTCAGATTGTAGTGAGACAAACCTAAAATATAATAATCTTTAGATGCAACTGCTTCGTCACTGTCTATAAAAGAGGTCAGGTATTGTACGGCCAATGGATAATTGTTTTCAAAATAGTATCCGATACCCACTATCCGGCTCATTTCCGGATTGTAAGGATGATCCGGATGTTGCTGAATCAACTTCAATCCGTCCTGGATAGCCTGATGGTATTTCTTTTGTACGAAATGGATTTGAGTAATATAGTATAAAACTTCAGGTTGGAATTCGGAATTATTTCTCAGCTGACTGAATTGGGATAAAGCTTTGTCGTAATTCCCTTCTTTGTAATTCAGATAGGCTAAGTAGTATTCCGAAGCCCCTCTGTATTTTTCACTGTATTGATTGAGTAAGGAAAATAACCGGAATGCTTCCGTATCCTTATCGTTTTGCAGATTTACTATCCCCATACGGTAAGCATAATCATCTTGTTCGGAAGAGGATAAGTAATCAATATCTGTTTGCCTGAACCAGTACTCAGCCATTTTATAGTCGTTCTCCGTGAAATAGACAGATCCCAGCATAAAACTGATTGTATTCCTATGATGGGTCTGTGGATAAGTATCCAGATAATCCCTTAGTTCATAACCGGCAGTTTCTTTTCCCTGATAATAGGAAGAGGCAACAAGCAGGTAATCGGATTCCTGTAAGAGATCCTGATTTTGGGTTAATTTTTTATAATCCGTTATTTTGTCTATACAGCCGGCGTAATTTTTATCCTTGAACATGGACAAGCCTTCATAATAAAGGCGGTCTGGCGAAACAAACTGGGAAGAGCGCTGGGCACCAGAAAACTGAAAACACAGTACCCACAACAACACAAATATTACTTTTTTCATACAATAAAGATTGTTATACTATTCGGCAAAGATAACGATAACTATATAATTTAAACGTTAAAAATAGTAAAGTGTAACATAATAACAGATTAATTAATAGATTCAGAATATATCGATATTTTATTTTTCGGGAATAAGACCTTTGAATGTAAAAGTGATAGGTTTTACCTTATTAATTTTCGGAAATTCAATCTTATATTCTCCACGGTCTTCGTTGACCTCCATTACTTTACCTTTCTCCCAGATAGGATGGCTAACCCAATCGCCCACTCGAAATCTTTCCTGAAAACCCGAAACATCTATTTTGATATTTAATTGTTCTTTTGCTTCTTTAAGTATCTCGGGTTTCATAATCCCTTTTCTTACAAATAGATTCTCGCTGATTTCAAAGATAAAACGCGAAGGCATTTTATTTACTCCGGTACGGGAGTTGAATCCTTCGGACTCCGTCATGTAGAAAGAGTTTTCTGCGCGGGTGACAGCCACATAAGTCAAGCGTCTTTCTTCTTCAATGGCCCGGAAACCTCTTTCTTTAATGGAGGTGGCATTCGGTAATACCCCATCGTTAAAGCCGCATAGGAATACATGCGGGAATTCCAGTCCTTTAGCGATATGGATAGTCATTAGTTTGACTTTATTATCCTCTTCTTTTTCTAAGTCTATGTCTGTATATAAGGATATCTCCTGTAAGTATCTGTCGAGGGTTAAAGGCTCCTTATCCGTAGTTTCGATAATGATAATAGAGTTGATCAGCTCAGTGATGTTTTCCAGTCGCTCTGCATCGCCGTCTCTTCTTAAAACATCGGTCAGGCCGCTTTCATCTAAAATTTCTTTTACCAGATCCGAAACTTTAACTTCGTTTTTCCGGGTTCTGAATTTTCGTAAAAGCTTAATGAATTCTACAGCGCCGGGGCGGGCGAGATCGGAACGATCTATATGGGTTTCTAATGCTTCCAGTAGACTCACCCGTTGACGGTAAGCCACATCTTTCAACAATTCGATATACTTTTTTCCCAATCCCCGGGTAGGAGAGTTGATTACTCTCAGGAAAGAAAGGTTGTCTCCGGTTTCTACTAATCTTAAATAAGAGAGTATATCCTTGATCTCTTTTCTTTCAAAGAAGCGGATGCCACCGTAAATAGAATAAGGGATTCCTGCCTGTATAAGCGATTGTTCGATGTTACGGGAAATATAATTCGCCCGGTACAATACGGCAACATCCGAATAGGAGCTTTTCTCTTCTTTCTTTAATCTCTTGATTTCATTTACAATCCAGAGACCTTCTTCAAATTCACTTCGCGCATGGAAGTGTATAACGTCTACGCCGCCTTCTGTTTCGGTGAACATATCTTTGTGAACTCTCAGGATATTATTCTTAATAATATGATTGCCTAATGTAAGTATCTTCGGAGTGGACCGATAGTTCTGGTTCATAATAATAGTTTGTGTACCTTTGAAGTCTTCATCAAAATGTACCAGTATTTCCGGACGTGCTCCTCTCCATTCGTAAATCGTCTGGTCGGGATCTCCCACCACAAACAAATTCTCGTGTTGATTCGATAAAAGCTTTACCAGCCGGTATTGTTCTTCCGAACTATCCTGCATTTCATCCACCTGGATATAGTGTATGCGTTCCTGCCATTTTTTCAATACGTCCGGATTGTTGAGGTAAATATATAAGGTAAAGTTGACCAGATCGTCGAAGTCTAATGCATAATTCCGCAATTGCTTATCCAGATATTTGGAGAATATCTTTTCGAGATCGTTTTTCGCACCTCTTTCTTCTCCGGCTAAAAGAGTAGGAATATAATCCAGATTGTATTTCTGATTGGCGATGTAATTAAGTATTTGTTTGAAGGTAAAGTTTTTAGAATCCAGGTTTAATTCTTCGAAAATTTCCCGTAGAATAGCTTTTTGATCTTCTGCATCTAAAATAATAAAGTTTTTGGGATAACGTACTTTATGAATATCTTCCCGAAGCACCCTTACGCAAAAGCCATGATAAGTGGTAATATAGGAAAGATCATAGTCGTTGCCGATCATTTTCTTCACACGGTTTCGCATCTCCAGGGCGGCTTTATTGGTAAAAGTTACGCAGAGAATATTTGCAGGATTGATTCCCAGTTCATTCACGATATATGCAAAACGGGTTGCCAGGGCACGGGTCTTTCCCGATCCGGCGCCTGCAATTACACGGATATATCCTTCTGTTTCTGTTACAGCTTGTATCTGTTTGTCGTTGAGATCGCTTAATAGCATGTGAAGATTCCTTTCAAGTATTATTCAAAGGTAAAGATATTCAAGGAAATTTCAAAAGAGGGGATCCCGTAAATCAAAAAAGGAGATGCTCCGTTGAGTATCTCCTTTTTGTATAAGAATTAAAATAATATTATTTTAATGTACCAGCCTGAGCTTCCTGAACCATTTTAGCATTTGGTAGGATAAATATTTCTACACGGCGGTTTTGAGCTTTTCCTGCACTGGTTGAATTGTCGGCGATAGGTTGAGAAGAACCGAACCCTTCCACTACCATACGACTGGGCTGAACACCCTGTCCTACCAAGAAGTTTTGAACAGAAGCCGCTCTTTCTCTGGAGAGAGGAATGTTAATGTTATCATTACCTGAGCTGTCTGTATGTCCTGCGATCTGAACATCCGTATCCGGATTGGATTGCAAAGAATTGGCAAACTGAGTTAAAGCAGTTCTCGATGCACTATTTAAAGTACTGGAATTTGTTGCAAACAATATTCCTGAATCGAAAGTAACTTTAATCGCTTGTCCGTCATTAATTGTTTCCACCTGTGCATTTTGGATATTTTCAAGTTCTTTCTTTTGTTTATCCATTTTGTTACCGATCAGATTACCTGCAGCGCCACCTACGATAGTACCTATGCCGGCACCCCATGCAGCGCCTCTTCCTCCGTTTATCAATGCTCCTAAGCCTGCTCCTACAGCAGCTCCACCACCTGCGCCGATAGCCGTTCCTTTTGTTTGATTGCTAGCTCCACAACTGGAGAAAATGACAGCTATACAAACTAATAAACATGCAAATAAATTTACTTTTTTCATTTTTTCTTCTTTTTATTGTTATTAAATTCGATTAATTCAAGAACCATACCAAATAAACAATTGTAATACACTTTCAGTTCAAAGAATTATTCCGGAAAATCTAATGTATCGGAATAGGCACCCTCGGCAGCGAGGAACAAGCGAATCTCTTCAGGATTGAATTCGCTGATCCCATCTTTAGCGGCTTGTTGAATGATGTATTCGATCAGTTCTTTTTCTTCCTGTTCTTCATCATCGTCGGTTAGCCAATCTCTCTTTTCATAGAAGTCACAGATAACATCTAAAATGTAATAGATATCATCTTCGGTGAACCTGGTTTTTAACTCTTGGGGTAAGTAGTTCTGGATGAATTTTACCGCAGCTTCGTCGTCGTATAGGAATTCGTCGCTCATAAGAAATAATGTATTTATTCGACCATATAGATTTTGCTTCAGAGCATTCTTTTTATTCTTGTTTGCTCTCTTCCGGTTTTTCCTCCCCGTTTTCTTCTGTAGCGGTTTGTTCTTCTTCCGGTTTTTCTTCGGTGAAATCCGTTAGACCTTCTTTCACAAGAAGATTATACCAACCCATTATTTTTTTGATGTCGGAAGGGTATACCCGGTCTTTATCAAAGTCAGGAAGAACAGATTCGAAATAAACTTTCAATTCATCGTTTTTGATTGATTTGTTAAATTCGATGGGTTGTCCGTTTTCCTTTTTCTTAATATTTTCCAGCACGGTAGCCAAAGGTATATCTTCATCTTCTGTATATATAGATATATCTCCCAAAGATACTACTTTATCTCTCATGTACACCGGAATTCTTTTTTTATCAATTAATGATTCGGCGATGAACATATTTTTACCTTGTGAAATTAATTTAAATAATCCGGGCTTTCCGGATACCGATAAAATTTCTTTTAACATAATTCGTATTAATTAATATGATGTTGCAAATTTAAGCAAATTATTGAAT
>JAJBTS010000284.1 GCA_020860885.1 Bacteroidales bacterium | reverse complement strand
GGATAAATAAGTCCTTAACATCTCAGTCAATGTTTTTATGCTCATTTTCTGAAGATAACCGCTTCCGTCAGAAAAGAGTATAGATGCATCAGGAAAATTATGTATTTCATGCTCATCTATTTCATTCATATGTGAAATTCTAACGAAACCATCCATGACTATCTCGGAAGGCATTTGATTCATTTTACTAATTATATGCAAATTGCCATTTTGCACATTCATCCCTCTTTCATACACACTATCATTATATAAAAGGCTGAAATCTCCTGATCCCATTCGAAAATTAGATATATTATTTTCAAAATAAAATTGATCGGGACCAATATGACAGAAAGTATTTTGAGTAGGTAAATCAATATCTAGTCCTGCTGTGTGAAACCCCACGTTGCCATACGAGCCATTGTCATTGAAATTTAAATTTACATTTCCGTTCCCTATTTCGAACTGTGAAGATAGCCTTCCCTTTGCATTATCAAAAACAAGCGTCCCTCCATTTAAAAAATACATTCTATTGGGGTCAGTCTGCGCCAGATCTGCATTCGCGAGATTAAAACCATCTCCTCCTGTACCACTACCGCCTTGAGGTATCCATTCGTGTATAAATTCCCAATCCCCTTCCCACCTATAACATGTGGTATGATAACTTTTTGTTTCATCGGATATTACTATACAAATGTCTTCATGAGAAAGCATGGGTCTTAAAGAATCTAAATCTCTGTAAGTTTTTACAATTGACCTTACCGACGGCTTTCCTTTGATCACAAAAAACTCTTCCCATTCATCTTTATCTTTATCAAAAATCCAGAACTCTATAGGAGTACCATAATCTTCTGCACAAATATATAAATCTCCATTTTGAAAGTTTGTAGTGTCTATATTTTCTAATTCCCACCGGTTTCTTACGACTCCTCTTATTGCTGTTAATGAAGTAACTCCGGAAATGGATTCTAACAGAGATTCTATCTGTTTTTGCAGATTTGTATCTGACTCGATCCGTTGTGTTGTCTCTGATTGTAAGGCTGTGTTATTCGCCTTACTGTTGAGTGTTTCAGCCAGATCGGTCACGCTGGTGATAGGAAGTTTATCTTCCGTTTTATGGAAGAAGCTATCCATCCAGTCCCAAAAGTTATTTTCATTCGGCTTATCGCCGTTCTTGAAGAAACTTTTTAATATGTTTCTACCTAGTATTGCCATGATTTCAATTTTTTAATTTCAATAATATAAATTTCCGTGTAAATAAAAAACGGTTTTTACGGATCTACCGTACGTGTGTCCCATCCGAGGGAATCCCTGCATCCTTTGTCTTAATTTTGAGGGAAATAAGGCTTTAACATTTCGGCCAGCATTTGCAAGCTTACTTTAAAAGCACATCCTTGATGGTCTGTGATCATAAAACACATATTCAATAATTCAGGGGAAGCGTGGTCGATCATTTCCCTTACGTGAGGAAATCTTACGCTACCGTCCATAACTATATCAGCGGGTCTCTCCTGATATTCACTAACAATGTATAAACCATCGTCTTTCATTTCCATTCCCAGTTTTTTTTGAGTACCGGAATTTTTATACAACATGGTATAATGGTCTGTATCATAATAGAAGTCTAATGTCTTATTTGCTATACGGATTCCCTCCTCACCTATTTCCCATCTGGTGTTAATTGTGGAGACTTTAAATCCTACATTACTTATGGCAGCATCACAGTAACCTCCATTATCCTGCACAGAGCCATATAATAAAGTATTAGATATAGTTAATCCGGATGAAGTGCCGGGGATGTAAGTACTCTCGTTAAAAAAGCGAAGGCTCCCGTTTTTGATAGTATAAGTTCTGTCCAGATCCGTCTGGCAGAGATCGGTATTGGCCAAATTTTCACCGGAGCCACCACCCTCTTGCGGAATCCATTCATGCATTAATTCCCATGAGCCGTTGAATTGATAACAGGTAGTATGGTTATTTTTTGTTTCATCTGCAATAACGATACAGGTGTAACCGTAATCCCGATACATGAGACCGGACAAGTCTTTGTAAGCTTTTACAATTACTTTCGGTACTATCGGTAACGGTCCATAGAATGATGAATGATATACCCATTGGTCTGTTCCCTTCTCAAAAAGGTAAAATCTTATAGAACTGGAACCATCATTTATTATATAGAAATCTCCATCCTGAAAATTTGCAGTGTCCATGTTCTGTAGTTCCCATGAACTATACGTTACTCCTCTTATTGCCGTTAATGGTGCAACTTCAGAAATGGATTCTAAGAGCGACTCTATCTGTTTTTGCAGATTTGTATCCGACTCGATACGTTGTGTTGTCTCTGATTGCAAGGCTGTGTTATTCGCTTTACTATTCAGTGTTTCAGCCAGATCGGTAACACTGGTAATAGGAATTTTATCTTCTGTTTTGTGGAAGAAGCTATCCATCCAGTCCCAGAAATTATTTTCGTTCGGCTTATCCCCGTTCTTGAAAAAACCTTTTAGTATGTTTCTACCTAATATTGCCATGATTTTTAAGTTTTTATAATATATCGGATATAGACTTCTATGAAGCATTTCGGCTATCACCATCGTCATTCATAATGTAATACAGAAAGTCTCTTGTTGTTTAAAAAAAGATAAGAGAACTTTAAATTTAATATTGTTGAAATTCGGGTTTGAGCATGATTATGAATTCTGCCATTGTTAATTTTACAACGTTTCCATTTGGGTCCATAAGCATCACGTCCAGATCAAAAAACTGGAAAGACGGATCTGGGTTAATCATAGGGTTTCTGATGTGTGGAAGTTTCAAATTGCCGTCCATAACTATATCGTCGGGCGCATCATGATCTTTGCTAACGATATATAGACCACCGCTTTTCATTTCCATTCCCAAGTTTTTTGACTCTCGTAATTTCTATACATCACCATAAAATTATCTATGTCATGATAGAAATCCAATGTATGATTTGTTATATAGAATACTGCGTCATTCATTTCCAATCTGGTGCTACCTCCACTTACAGAAAATCCCGCACCATTTATGTTAGCCGTGCAGTAACCGCTATCGTCCTTTACATAAGAAGATAACGACTGATAATTTAGAGTTAACCCGGATGAGGAGTAGGGTTCATAACTGTTGTCATTAAAAAAAGTAAGGGATCCGGTATCAATGTGGTAGGTCCTGTTGGAATCCGTCTGGTAGAGATCGGTATTAGCCAGGTTTTCACCGGAGCCACCACCTTCTTCCGGGATCCATTCGTGTATAAATCTCCATGAACCTATCCATTGATAGCAAGCAGTACGACTGTTTCTTGTTTCATCTGAAATTACCATACAGAGATATCCGTATTGAAGATCCATGGAAGCCATTAAGTCCTGATAAGTTTTTACAATGGTATGTGGCGTCGTCATGGTAATTGGTTGGTAAGATGAATGATATACCCATTGATTGATTCCTTTGTTGAAAAGGTAGAATTCTATAGAGTTAGAACCCTCATTTATTATATAGAAATCTCCATCCTGGAAATTTGCAGTGTCCATATTCTGCAGTTCCCACAAATTACTGGTTACTCCTCTTATTGCCGTTAAGGGGGTAATTTCCGAAATGGATTCCAGCAGCGACTCTATCTGATTCCGAAGATCTCTATCTGACTCGATCCGTTCTGTTGTTTCTGAATGCAAGGCTATATTATTAGCCTTGCTATTCAGTGTTTCAGCCAGATTGGTCACGCTGGTAATGGGGATTTTGTCTTCCGTTTTGTGGAAGAAGCTATCCATCCAGTCCCAAAAGTTATTTTCGTTCGGTTTGTCGCCGTTCTTGAAAAAACCTTTTAGAATTTTCCTGCCCAATATTGCCATACTTGTTAGAGTTTAATGATGTAAGCCAATACATAAAACGGCGGACGGTTTTCGTGAGTGGATTGGGCCGCGCTCAATGGAATGGTATGTGTATTTCCCCATATACCTCCCTGCTTGCTGGGATGTTTATTTAGAGATGTCCCGTTTATTCTTATATCGGCTATCGATTGCCAGTCACCCACTTGCCTGTCGCCATCATCATGCATAGCTGCAATATTGAAAGTACCTTGCTGGGTGGATGATAGTTTCACTGAATCTTGTCCGCCTGTGTTTCCCCAATGCCGGTATTCCGCATGTCTCTCATCGCGGCCTACCACAAAGCGGCCACGCAAATCAGGGGTACCATTCGTACCATCGCAGTAAGCCCATCCGCTAGGAAGGGGGGTATTCCACGGCCACATCAAAATAGCACCCTTTGGAACCTCTACAGAGTCTTGTGCCAGAGCCTGAGGCATAGCCGACTTGGATAGTTCCACAAATTCGTTCCATCTTGGATCTTCTGTTTCTTGCATTTTCATCTCGTTACTTAAATAGTTTTCTTCTGTTTTTTTTGTTGACATGATTGTAATTTTTTAAAGTTTAATAATATAAGCCAATACATAATAAGGAGGACGGTTTTCATGGGCTTCATGTGCGTCTTTTATTGAAATTGACTCATTAAATTGGGTTTTAGATGTATTATCATATATAATCTCGTCGTTTATGCGCATTTTTAAAATATGTGTTTTCCTAATAGTATGATCCACTCCCTGCCATTCCTCAGCAGCATCTGTATCCACATAAAACCATCCTAATTGTCCTTCTTCAAGTTTTACTTCCTTTTTACCCCCTCCATATTTTATAGTAGAATAATCCGGATCTTCAGGGTGATATCCGGCTACAAAACAACCTCTTAAATCCGGGCCATTCTCGCCATCGCACAATGCCCAACCTTCGGGAGGAACTTTACCTGCCCACATAACGATAGTTCCTTTGGGAACTCCTCCAAAAGACGGGAGATTATTTAAGAGGATTTGCATATCTTTTAAAGTAGAAAGCTTTAAAAAATCCTTCCAGTCCATAGTATTTTCTCCAACTCCGAATTGCAGTGTACGTGTAAAATACGCATCATTAACCGAGGTATCACGGAAAGTGACTGATTTTTTTACCTCTTCTATGAAAACAGTGGTGTCGCTACCTCCGGGAGTTGGAAGTATTTCTCCATTAACCGCTACTACTCCCGGACCTATTTTTCCATTTTCCTCTTCGCATCCGGAAAGAATTACTTTTTCTCCTAAGATGGAACATATACCTTGCAGGCTATCGGTGTAAGCCTTTTGTAAAAATCCGAGAGTATCCTGTATCAACGGGAATCCTCCGGGACGTGTAAAATCAATTTTATTCATATCAATTAATTAATAAGTAGTTATTTCAAATGTTTTATCCGGCAGGGCATAATTTTGAATGGCCATACGCATACGTGCTTCGTCAAAGTCGACTGCCGCAGGTACTTTTACAACAAAATCATTTCCTGCTACCAAAGTTTCTCCCTCTGTATGGATATATACAGGTTGTTCTTCGTCCTGTAAGTAGATACGTATTCCTTCATCTAAATCCTGCATAATTCCTCCCAAATAGATATGGCCCGTATCTTGTTTATCCACTTTATCGATTCTAATTCTATATCCGTAAGATCCATTTTCAGTTGTATCTGTTCCTTCGGGATAAAAAATGGAATTAAGCATATATTCCAGTCGCGGAACCGTACTGTCGATACTTTCCCGGAACAAATCATTTTCTCTTCTTTTCTGGAAGGTACGGTGTAGCTGCGTAATGGGTTTGCACAACCAGTTAAGCCAGGCGGTCATCAGGGGTCGCCTGAGCCAGTAAGGCGTGAGCATATATACGAGGGCATCGTATTTAATATCAAATTTGGCCATAGGTAAATGGTATCATTTCAATTTGTAAATAATCGTCTTCACCTAACTCCCACAGTTCGTCTTGTGTGGGGAATTTGAACCAACCTGCTGCGGCTATTCTTCCTTTTTCGGGGACGTCTGTAAAAGTCGCCTCGTTGAGTTTTTCGGTATAGCGGCTGCTTTTCACCCAGTTAATGACAGGCACTTTTACCCCTTCTATCTGCTGTACATAATCCACGTGATAGGTTGGAACATAGAGTTCATTGAAGGGCAAATGAGAAAGATAGGCGATGATAGCATTTTTTACTACATTGGGTTCTTCGCCATCCAGGCGGTTGCCGTTTTTGTCCAGTATTTGCGGGTCGTAGTAAACCGTCCATTTCATTTTTATGCGGTCGGCTTCCATGCTGACACATCGGAGGTCTACTCCGGCATCTTGTACATTTCTTTCCATGTAATTACGGAACGGTTCGAGTTCCTTTTCCGGTTTGAGGGGCTTCCGGGTGCCTCCTGTACCTGAAGCGACTTTCAATTCCAGTACTATTCTGTTGTTTGCTTCGCGGGCTTTCGTACAGGAAGCATAGGTTATGATCTTTGCGTCCTCGATCTCTTTTTCCGTCATTCCTGTAGTGTCATATTTCCATGAGAAGGGCATGGGTTGAAGTTCATCGGGAGCTTTTCCGAGCATAAACCCTTTTGCGCGTGTACTGTACCATTCGAGTGTATGGGCATGGTGTTCCGAATAGAGTTGTTCCATTTCTTCCCTGTGAATGTCAAACAGTTTCTCTAAGGTCCAAATTGCTACAGCTACAATGTAGCTCCATAAGCGCCATATTGCCGTTGCGCTCTCACTGTTGAGTGTGTCCAGGATCGCATCTTTCTTTTTTAGTTCGATCATCTGGTTGTGAATTGTTTCAATTGTACGTGCCATTTATTAAGTATTTGATGTTACAATAAAATCAAAGTTTACATACCAGAAGCTGATTCCCTGTTGGGTGGATATGGCTTCCGGATCAAAACCGCATGCCGGTTTTAATTCCCTAGTAGAAAAGTAGGTTTTTACTTTTGGGTCGTCGTCTGTTTGCTCCGGTACTTCTACGAGAGAACCCGGGAGGGGGATTTCTGTTACAGATTTTTCGCCTGCTATCAGAAAAGCGTTTTCGATCTCTCCTGTTTCCTGTATGGCCAGGTCGAAAAAAGTCTGCCTGTTAAGTACTTCAATATTCATATCTTGCTTCTATTTTTATCTTCGGAATCGAGATCTCTATTTCATCGATCTTCATATCGTCCAGACTAAATTCCGTTCCTATTTCGCGGGCTAAGCCCTCACTGTCTCTTGCTTCTACAAACCGGCCTGCATCTACACAGCGGGTAGGATGTTCCTTAAAATCACCTTTAGCACTTAAAAATAAGAGTCCTTGATGCTGGAAAGTACTTTCATCCATTACAAAATCGCCGTTTTGAACTTCCAGATCGTAAAAATTGCTGTCGTTTTTAACAGCTTTAATATCGATAGGCATATATTTCTGGTATTAAAGTTTTAAAAATATTTTATCAATGCGTTGTCCGAGTTTTTCAAATCCCAGCAGGGATATGGGGTCCATCCCCATAGTTGTGCCGGTATCGGTAAGAAGTTTTAATTCTTTTATTTGATCTATCAGCTCGGTTACGATGCTGTAAATATCTTCTTCGTTCACGATCATTTCTATTTTATCGATTTCAGAACAGGCTATCAGCATCCACTGTTCGCTTTCTTCAATTTTTACAGCGAGGGCATGGCTTCCTTTTTTGGGTACTTTCAGTAAACCTTTGTTAGTTCCTGTTACCGGTTTCAACCGTACATTGAAATAATCTGCTCCATCGTCGCTTATAGTGCAGGTACACTTCTTTATGTTTACATCTTTCACTGTTCCGGCTAAGGTTGCTATACCGTTGCCATGGTCTTTTACAAAGCTTGACAGTAATTGCCTCAATTCGTTATCATTCCACATTGCCGTAATAATTTAGAGTTAATTTCTGACGTCCTCCGCTACTATCGAAGCTTCCTTCTACGGTTTCGACGAAGAAAAGTCCCGAACGTTCCGGATAAAGCTGGTCAGTGATTTGTGCAGTGTATGCTTTTTCGAAAAAAGGTTGAAGAAAGCATGTGATATTACCGCCAAATCCGGCATAATAATCTTTCTTATAAAGTTCTTCTGCAACGGTTGTTACGTAATCGTTGAAGAGCCCGCTTTTTATTTTGACCTCTTTTATTACTCTATCCTCGCCAGAACCTGCGATCGTTTTCTTGATTTCACCTTCCGGTGTTTTTTGAACGACCTGAATCTTATTCTGTTTATCTGATGTTTTCTTCTTGAAATCCTTGTCTTCTATGGTATTCCATCCCAACCGAAGGCTTCCGGAAGGTTTCGGAATGCCGTGTTTCAGTGCTCCCACATAGAAGGTATCGTGATCGAAGAAAATCTCACACAAACAGTTTTTTTGAAACCATTCCAGTACTTGCATGCCTGAAAAATTTTTAAATGTTACATCGTCCAGTTCTACATAAGGGATGAAAGTGCTTAACAGAATATCCGTACCACGGGTTAAATCTTTCAGTATTTTTTTTATGGTGGTGTTATGATAGCATGCGTTCAAAACGACGTCGTTGAGCTGATAGCTGTAGCCTTCGCATTCCAGTTGTAGGTTGCCTGCCTGGTTGATTCGTTTTACAAACCCTTTGAATACCATTCTGTTATCGTGGTTGTAACCTACTTTAACTGTTACGGGGTCTCCTTCTTCAAACGGCTGGTGCCCTAGTTTTCTAAACGTTTTTGGAACATCCATATCGGTTCCGTTTGCCGTATTCGGCAGATAAACGATTCTGGGCAATTCTATCGAACAGGTATCCACAATACTACCGGTACTGCATTTCCATTTTACCGCCAGAGGAGTAACTGAATAATCTCCGACCTGTATGTCTGATGTCATTATATACATGGCTCACTATTTTCCTTTTACAATAAGTCCGTCAACAAAATCGCTTTCGCATGTCAGGGTGAAAGGCCTGTGACAAATGTCTTTTCCCTGAACTTCGGGAAAATCCAGATTCGTAATAACTATTCTTTTGCTTTTTGGCATAAACAGTTCCGTTAAAGCATTGTGTAGTTCAATCGATTCTTCTGTTTCGTAAAGTTCTCTGAGCGTAAGAATTTCTTTTTCTGGAAATCTCCCGTTCGCACCTATCAAAACACCTTTTATGGAAAAGACGTAATCTTCTATATGGAACTGTTCTTTGATGGTCCCGTGCCGGTGTGCTACCGCTTTACGGATGATGGATTTTGATCCTTTTACGTTTATGGTGCAACAGTTTATATCGAAAATCTTCTTTTTGGATCTCCAGAAACGGACGGGTAAGAAAGCGGCCCGTCCATACAAATCTATCCCGTTGGAAAAAAGCGATTGTCCGCGGGTGGTTGTTGAGGGTATATATCCTTTCAGAGAATTCACATGATACGGAGACGATCTCTTTGGGTTGTCCTGTTGAACAGTTACATAAGGCTCATCAAAGTATTCCTGATAAATATTTTGTAAATTAAATTCTATCATGATGTAATGGCTCCTTGTGCTATGACACGTCCGAAAAGTTCGCGGAAAATTCTTTCTACATCTTCAGCTCCTTCATCTAGTGTCGATGAATAAATATTTATATTATCTAAAAATTTAGGAATGAGTATGTTTATTGTTTTCGGGCCGCCTTGTGTTACCGTTTCTCCCAGACCAGTTGCCATTTCGTCATTTTCACGTTTATTTTTGGCATAATCATTATCCGTGCTATCAGAAGATGAATCGGATGAGTCCGAACTATCTGATCGGGAGAATATATTCAGTACCTTCTCTTTTAAGAATCTGAATATAGCTTGCGGTATGTGAGTTATCCTATAAATAAATTCGAATACTTTCAGTATAGGCCTGAGGATATTCTGGAAAATCCAGCCTATCACCTCTGCGATCACAGATATAAAAAGACATACTGCCTTATAAAGGGAAAATATTTTATCTAGTATGTCTTTTATGAATTGCGAACTGTTGATAAAGTCCAGAAAAACCCCTACAATTTTTCCTATCATATTAAATACTCTGCCTAAGGTCGGTGCCACATAGTGCGTAAGAAATGTTTTAATGGTATTGAAAGCGTAAGCAATACTTCCCGACGCACCTCTGGACCCTTCCAGGTATTTGAACATATTGGCTAATCCCTTAGAGATCCAGCCTGCTAACGTTTGTATAGTGTCGGCGAGGGGTGTAATGATTTTTTCCATGAGAGGAAATACTTTTTGTGCCAGGTCCATAGCAACGTTCATTAATGGCATTAAAGCATCTCCTGCTTTTACTTTGAGATCATCCATTATACTGCCCAGCTGCATGATCTTACCGGCAGGAGTATCACCCATCTTACTCAGGACATTATGGTATTTTCCACCTTCTTCCGTGGCATCCTGAAAGGCTTTTTTTATCTGCTCGAAAGAGATAAGTCCTCTGGACATTTCCTGCTCCAATACGGCCATGCTTTTTCCTGTATTCAGGCTGATTTGTTCCAAGGGATTAAATCCTCCCTGGATCAGTTGCGCCAGGGTCTGGCTGGTAAGTTTTCCTTCTTCCCTTATTGCAGAAAAAGCGGTTGTGAGAGTGTTTAATCGTCCGGCATCACCCATAGCTACGTTTCCAAGCATCTGAAGGTTTTTAACGATCTCGGTGCTGTTAAACCCAAAATTGAGCATGGTTTGTGCATTTTCAAAAACTTCTTTCCCCAAGACGGTACTTTTTTGAAGTGCTACGAGATTGTTGGTAAGGTCTGTTCCGGCTTTTTCACTTCCGGTAAGTGTTTGCATTTCTCGTTCTGTGTGTTGTCTTTCCAAACTACTGTTGACAACGGTTCTGCCACCGTTTATGATTCCGTTTACAGCCGTGTCGAGTGCTGCTTTTTTCCAATCTTTACCTATGAAACTGGACAATTTAAGATTGCTGCTACCTTTGAAAGATACCGGACTCGAAAATTTCTGTGGTTTTGCAGTCTGATGGGCTTGAGCACTGCCCGACCGAGTATCTTTCAACTGTTTTGCCTGTTTCATTGCCTGAAGAAAGCTTCTCTCCAAGAGTTTATTGCCTGCAATCAGTTTGGCGATAACGGAATTCGCTTCGAGTCCGAACCTTTGCAGCGTAGGTGTTTGTTGAGTATCGGTAAATTGCTGTAGTTTTTCCAGCTCACTCCCTACGGCTTTTATGTGATCCGATGCATGACTATTCCTTAGAGTAATTTCAGTCTGCTTAATATGTATTCCAACCTGGGAATAACTTTTCTCAAGCAGCTTGTTACGGCCTGTAAGTTTAGTAATAATCGAATTTGCCGCGGCCCCAAACTTTTCGATCGGTCCCGATGGTATATTGATTAATTTTGGAAATTCTGCTAGATCCATTTTTAATAAATTTTATTTTTTCCTATTCCTTTTTTCCATAACTGCAATGCAATCCCGGTGCGGAAATAAAATAAGTCGTCGTCCCAACCGGAGGCGGCAGCCCCGAATTGCAACAGTCCGAAGACTGTTACAAATTCAAGGTCCGTCATACCGGCCTTTCCGCCCCGGGTTACAGCTTTAAAAAGCTACTCTTTTTTACTTCAATTATTTTCTGCACCTCGAGCATTGCCGAAATAAAATATTCTTCATCATCGCGTAGTTCGTTATCACCGCCGAGCCACAACTCTTCCAACATATACCGTATGGCTGTGTCAATACCTTCACCATTACCAACCATCATAGAAAAGTTACCGATTTCTTTAGCACCTACCGGGCGTAATACAGCGATTTTGTCTTCTACAGTGATAAGATTAAGTTTGCGTGGTGCGTACATGCTGCGCCATTTATCAAGATCAGGAAAGCGTTCTTTTATTTTCTTCTCGTATTCTTGCAGGCCATTGTTCTGCTTTTTTTTACTTTCAGCCATTTAACGTAAGTTTAAGATTGATTTATTTGTATTCTATTTTCATTGCCAGGAAAGGGAGCTGTATTTCGCGTGTTTTAGCGTTTTGCTCCATAGAGGCTGTGTTCTCGGTAAAACTCACTCCCGAAATAGTATAGAATGTTTGCGGATCTTTTTTTTCTTTCTGGAACTTCGCAGTAATTACAATTTCGTTATGTGGTATGTCTGTAATGTCTTCATAACCCGATTCTCTGGCTGTCGCATTCATAGTATCTGCCTCGAAGCCCAGTACAGTGATACTACCGGTGTACGATTTATTTCCACTTTGTATATCCAAAGGCTCGTTTCCGGAACCATAGATATGTTCTTTTTCTACTTTTTTACTGAATTCAAAAGCTCTTAATCCTTTGATAGATCTTCCCAGGATTTCTATTTCTACCTGAGCCCATGCACATTCTGATGTTCTGATATTTACGTTTGCCATAATTTTAATTTGATAATTGTGTAGTTAAACCCATAGTTACATTGATCCATGTTAAATATCCCAACGGTAATATTTTCACATTGGTTTGAAGAGTAGAAGTAGTGACCAAGTCCTGATCCAGTTCGATTACTACTTCAGCGTCTGAGATCTGGCCCTGCATATTGGAACGAATGGAATTTAACAGGATATCTTCCATGTGCTTGGCATCTGTTTCATTGATAGTTCCATCTGATTCGAGGCGTATAGATCCTTCCAGGTAAGGCATGTAAGCAGTAGTAGCCACGCGCTGAGCTTTATCGATAATGCGCCCATGTGCCAGAATACGGAAATCGCTGTCATCACACATATTATCTCTTCCGAAATAATATCCTGCCATTCCCGGACGATGATGGAATGTAAGATATCCTGCACCGTGTAAGGTTTCCATATCCAGACGCTGTTCTATCGGGTCTGTGCCTATGTATACCTGAGAAAGAGCCACCGGTCCGTTCTGTCCGCTCCCCAACTTGACGTGAGCCGGATATTTTACGGCTCTGGCTAATGTTGTTGCTACGGCTGCCGAACCATCGGCAGTAGTACCACCCAATACTACTCCTACAAATCCGTTATTGGCTTCACTGGGCGTAAAGGTGTTGTCTGCATTCTGGTTAGCAACACGCCCTTCTATGAAAATTCTTACAGGCTGATTTTTCTTTTGCTGTGCCTGGCAAATAGGGAGGCTCGCAGTAACTGCTGCTTTTACGTCCGTATCCAAAAATCCTTGTCCGGGGCTGTAGCTTGAATCGGGTTTGCGTGCAATAGCTACCATATTTATATTTCCGGTAGCTTCCGTTAGCAGCTTAATCAAACCTGTAGGATTGGTGGAGCCTACTACTTGCTCCATAGTCGTGGTAGCATCCGTACCGTAAATATACAACTGCATATTACCTCCAAGTTCTGTATAGAACTCACTTACCAATTTGTAGATGAAGGGTTCATCTGCCTGAGTGTATCCTTTTTTTTCTGCATCCGCCAGGCTGTAAACAACCTGAGTTTTGCTAATGTTGGCTGCTTTCGAAGCTGTTGCTACGATCGCTCCGATCCCGTCTGAAACAGCAACTGTCCTTAACAAGTTGCCATTTTCAACGTTTACACTTACTCCAGGATAATTCATGTTCATTGATTTTAATTTTTAATAATTAGTATTTGTATTCTTATATAAGAGCTCTTTCTTTTTATATTCTTATTCCATCAGGCGGCCTGCCCGTGTTAATAATTTTACCAGTGCTACAAGTGCTATAAACAGAATAAGAATTCGTCCACACCAGATTTGAAACCATTGCCATCCGGTAAGTACATTGGTATAAATTTCCATCGGCTGTACGGTTTCTGTGGTGTTTGTAGTTTCGTATTTTTCTTTCCATGCGATATAAATGTCGAGGCTGTCTACCGTTGCGGTCACTGTAATGATATTACTTTCCAGCAATACTTCGGGGAGATTTAATTTTTCTCCTTTTTCATAATCCAATACCTGTTTCATGTATACATTTCCAACACTGTCGCATTCAAGCAATGCTTTTACCAGTGAACTATCCGCAGGTACACGGATGATACTGTCTCTCAAGACTTCTCTAACATCTGTAATCGTTTCTTTTATTATTTGTGGTGGATAGAGTTCCTGGCATTTTTGCCGATTCACTCCGCAACTCGTAAAAAGACATGTAAAAAATAGAAATAATACTTTCATCTTTAATTGTATTTTTTTATTTCACCTAATTTTTCAGATAATTCAGCCACTTCTTTACGAAGTTCTGCGTTTTCAATTCTTTGTTGTTCTACTTCACTGAGTAGCTTTTTATTTTCGATTCGGAATCCTTCAATTTCGCATATCAATTGTGTGTTCTGTTTTTTATAGTTACCTGTTCTTCCAACAGTTTTGCATTCTCATTTACCAGCATATTAATAGTTGCTTGCAGCTCATGTAAAAAATCATTATTTTTTTTTCTGCGGGCTGCACACCAACCCGCTATACCCGTAATTACAGGTAGGAATATTGTTAAAAGTTCCTGCCACATAACTACATCGGTTTGTATATCTTTTTCCCATTTTGCTTTAGACATCTTAATATTTGTTTACGATTTCCACGTATCTTATAGCCAACATGTACCCAATCGGGATTGTAATAGTTTCCACATTCCCATATCAACTGGTCAAACTCCAGTTTTTCAAGGATGTATTCAAAAAGATCCGCATTGGTATACCCCGCATTGGTAGGCGCTTTCATATCTATAGCTTCTCCTTTTAAGTGAGAACTGGTACGACTTCCTCCTATGGCCTTATTTACTTGAGGCGACCGGAAAAAAGAGGTAATTAATATCGGTTCCATAAAATAGTTTCTTGCCGGCTCAAATACATTCTCTGCGATCAGTTCCATAGCTTTTATATGGTTTTCTCCCGGTGCGTTATTTAAGTTGTGTTTCAGAGCGGTATTGCTGTAAACAGCTTCTTTGTAAGAAATATGTTCGCTTATCCAGTTCATATTATTTTTTTTATCCTTGTGTATTTTCAATTTAATTAGGAATTCCTGATTGGTTTCTGATACAAAATTCTATCAAAAGGGAAGCGAAAACAAAAAACACTGTCTTTATGGCAGTGATTTTTTATTTTGACTGTAATAGAGCCCAATTTTGTATTGCTTAAAGGATATTGGAATGAGTGGAGAAATACAGAATATATAATAGAAGTTAGGTAAGTAATAAGCTTTCTGTTTTCATCTTCTTTTCCTGATA
>JAJBTS010000067.1 GCA_020860885.1 Bacteroidales bacterium | reverse complement strand
AGTTTTTTAATTCGCGTACAATGACTAAAGCATGGTGTGCTTTTGCATGTATGCAAAATACATTAAGATAATGAGTAACGAAAATATTACAACCATTCATGAATTCGAATTTAATTTAATCTGCGAATTTTTCTCCGGTATGAACCGCCAGGGACCTGGAAGTCCCGAGGTAACACTTAAAGCATTAAGTTTTATTGATAATCTGACCGGGCAATCCCGCATCGCAGACCTGGGTTGCGGTACGGGCGGACAGACCATGGTATTGGCCCAGCATACACCGGGACATATTACCGGACTTGACTTATTTCCCGATTTTATCAATATTTTCAATCGTAACGCAGAGCAGTTAGGTTTGCAAGACAGAGTAAAAGGTATTGTCGGTTCAATGGATAACCTTCCTTTTGAAAAAGAAGAGATAGACCTGATCTGGTCGGAAGGGGCCATATACAATATAGGCTTTGAACGGGGATTGAACGAGTGGCGCAAATATTTGAAAACAGGAGGATATATTGCCGTTTCTGAAACCTCGTGGTTTACCGAAGAACGTCCGGCAGAGATTCATGAGTACTGGATAAAGCATTGTCCGGAAGTGGATACGATTTCCAATAAATTAGCGCAAATACAGAAAGCGGGGTATATTCCGGTTGCTAGCTTTATCTTGCCTGAAAATTGCTGGACAGAGAATTACTTTGATCCGGCGGTTCGGGTACAAGAGATGTTTCTTGATAAATATAAAGGAAATGAAATTGCCGAAAAATTCGTAGCGCTTCAACGTTACGACGCTGAAATATACCGCAAGTACAAAGAATTCTACGGTTATGTATTTTACATCGCAAAAAAGATAGGACAATGATTGATTTAAATAACTACGGTTGGAACGAAAAGTTAAACCAGCTGAAACAAGAATCGGCATATAGGGATCTTGTTCACGCCCGTATATCCACAGTACACCGGACCTGTTACGAGGTTATTTCAGAAAATGGACTATATCAGTGTGAACTAACAGGAAATATGCTGTACGGGAAATCAAATTTTGAATTACCCTGCGTGGGTGACTGGGTTATTTTTCAACCCTTTGACGAAAATAAAGGGATTATAGTAGATATGCTGCCCCGTGAACGGATGTTGCATCGCAAGAAAAGCGGAACAGTTGCCGATAAGCAGGCCATTGCCTCGTATGTCGATAAGGCATTTATAGTGCAAAGTCTCGATGATAATTTCAATGTACGCAGGGCCGAACGTTTTATGGTTCAGATATTGGAAGAAAATATTCATCCCGTATTAGTACTCAATAAAGCCGATTTAGACATAGACAGGCAGATGGTAGATGAAGGCATCCGACACCTTACCTGTCAGATGCCGGTATTTTTCACAAGTATCCATCAACCTCAAACGATTCAACGATTACGGGAATCCATATCCGAGGGAGAAACGGTAGTTTTTGTGGGTTCTTCGGGTGTCGGCAAAAGCTCCCTGGTGAATGCGTTGTGTGACAAACCGGTATTGCTTACTTCCGATATAAGCCTGTCTACAGGAAAAGGGCGCCACACTTCGACCCGCCGGGAAATGGTATTAATGGACGGTAAAGGTATTTTAATCGATACTCCGGGCGTTCGGGAATTTGGTTTGGCTATTGACAATCCCGACTTACTTGCAGAAACGCTGGAAATTTCGGACTTTGCCCCATCGTGCCGTTTCAAGGATTGCGAACATGTCAACGAACCCGGTTGCGCCGTTTTAGAAGCGGTAAACGGCGGTACGTTAGACCAGAAAGTTTATGAGAGCTATCTGAAACTTAGACGGGAAGCATGGCATTTCTCCTCTTCCGAACATGAAAAACGGAAAAAGGATAAATCCCTCTCAAAACTCGTCGATGAAGTAAAGAAGCGTAAAGCAAATTTCTAAACTCTGTTTATAGAGGATGTCCAAAAGTAAATAATCTCATCGACTGGCCCCAACCCCCTAAAGGGGGCTATTGACATTCAATGGCTTAAGAAGTCCCCTTTAGGGGATTTAGGGGCAGAAAGTTCTTTTTGGACATCCTCTTGTTACATTATGAAATAAATCTCAAATTCCATAACCTATAAAAATACCTATTTTCAGGTATTGTCTTTTTCAATTAAAGGAATTACTTTTGCACCTGTTATTAAAACAAAATCCAAATTATTAAATATTTTTTATTATGGACGAAGGCCCGAGTAAAAATTACAATTTACAAAACAAGCAGTTATTAATCTTTCTGTAAGGGGCTTTTGTAGCATCCTTACAGAGTAAAATGTTAGGATGTTATGACACATGAAATCAAAACTTCTTTTTTAAGCAACGTAGTTAAAGAGATTCATCAGTTTATCGAAGACAAAGACTGGAAAGGATTAAAACTACAGGTAAATGAATTCCAACCACTCGAAGTGGTGAGTATTGTGGCAAAGTTAAGCGCAGATGAACGGATCATCCTCTTCCGTCTTTTCACCCGGGAACAAGCAAAACATGTTTTTGAAAATCTTTCTCTTCCGCAGCAGCAGGAAATAATCGAAGGTTTGGCGGAATATCGCCACACTCTTACCAACCTGTTGAATGACCTGGATCCGGACGACCGGACCGCTTTCTTTGAAGAATTGCCCGGAGAAGTAACACAACGGTTATTACCTTTGCTTTCCCCGGAAGAAAGGGAAATTGCACAACGGCTGCTGGGTTATCCGGAAGATAGTATCGGCCGTTTGATGACTCCCGCTTATGTTGCTGTCAAGCCCTATTTCACCGTAAACCAAACTTTGGAACACATTCGCCGGTATGGGGAAGATTCGGAAACACTAAATGTAATATACGTTGTGAACAATGGTTGGAAATTATTGGGTGATATACGTATCCGTGAGATCATACTCGCCTCTCCCGACCAACTTATCTCTGAATTTATCACTAAAAAATTTGTTGCTCTGAATCCCTACGACGATCAGGAAGTAGCTATTAAAGAATTCAGCGATTACGACAGAGTAGCTCTTCCTGTCGTAAACTCTGAAGGGTTGCTTTTGGGAATAGTGACCGTGGACGACGTAATGGACGTAACTACGGAAGAATCTACCGAAGACTTCCACAAATTCGGGGGTACGGAAAGCCTGGACCTGTCTTACACTCAGACTCCTCTCGTGGAACTGGTAAAGAAACGAGCCGGCTGGCTGGTCATTCTTTTCATCGGAGAAATGTTCACTGCTTCAGCCATGGGGTATTTTGAAGACAGAATCGCCCAGGCAGTGGTACTGGCGCTTTTTGTTCCTCTGATCATTTCAAGTGGAGGTAATTCCGGCTCACAGGCGGCAAGTTTGATAATACGTTCCCTGGCCCTGGGAGAACTAAAACTTAAAGACTGGTGGTACATCATGAGGAAAGAGTTACAATCCGGCTTTCTATTAGGAATCTTACTGGGAACCATAGGATTTATCCGGATAATGATATGGCAGTTCGGAGGCCTTCACGATTACGGGAATTATTGGTTTTGGATTGGAATGACGGTGGCTGTTTCTTTGTTATTCATCGTAATGTTAGGAACATTGTCCGGCTCGATGATTCCCGTCATCCTGAAGAAATGTGGACTGGACCCTGCGACTGCTTCCGCACCTTTCGTAGCTACTCTCGTGGATGTGACCGGATTAATCATCTATTTTTCTGTCGCGATATTCTTTTTAACCGGGAAACTTTTATAAGTGATTTATCTCCCTATTCATGAAAATATTTTCATTACTTACTCTTCAAATTTTCGCACGTGCGACTTTTTTAAATCGCGGTCTCATTTGAAAAAATGGAACGTGCGAAAATTTCAAAACTCTTATATCTTTGTACAGTTAACAGTTCCCAGTTATCTGTTAACAGCGGAATTTTTTGATTGCAAATTTGCGAAGAGTATCTACCCCCCGTTGCGAAGAGTATTGACACCTGTTTGTGAAGAGTATCTCGACGGGGTAGCGAAGAGCATTAACACCCCGTCGCGGTAAGTATCTCGGGAAGGTCGAAATACTTACCGCGAGAGGGTAGCGAAGAGTATCTCGGAGGGGTAGTGATACTTATCGCAAAAAGGAGGCGATAAGTATTAAGAAAGAGTAGTGATAAACAGCACTAAATGTGGATGGAAATACAGGTAACATACAAATATTAAAACAACAGAATATGGATACTGAATCAATTGTTTTGACATTCAACAAATGTATTAATAATGCTGATATTGAAGGATTATCAAACTTAATGAGCGAAAACCATGTATTTATTGACCGGGATAACAACCGGACAGAAGGGAAATCCAATAATATCTCCCAGACCTGGAAACCTTTCTTCCGTCTTTTTCCTGATTATAAGAATATCTTCGAAAAAGTGACTTTGAAAGGGGATAGAGTCATCTTAGAAGGTTACTCTGTATGTTCCGAAGAGATTCTTAACAACGTTCATGCTATATGGATCGCTCAGGTAACTGAAGGCAAAATAAGCCTTTGGCATATTTACGACGACACTCCGGAAAACAGGGAAATACTCGGAATTAAGGAAAAATAACACGTTCTCACCTTTTTTCCAGAAAACCTCTCTGTTATTTCTCTCAGATTCAGCTTTCTGAAAGGACTACCTTATATCTATTTCATTCCTTAGACAAATTCCGGCACAGGTCATGCCTCCTCCAAAACCAATTAATAATAAATTATCTTTTGGTTTAATTTTCCCATTTTTGATTCCGTTGTACCAGGCAATAGGTATGGAAGCAGCCGATGTATTACCATACTGGCGGATGCTTTCCATGCATCTATCGATAGGAAAATCCAATTCTTTGCAAACCGCTTCCAGAATACGGATATTAGCGCTATGAGGAATAAGAAAGTCAATATCCTGCAGATCCGTATTATTTACAGATAACAATTCCCTTATCTTTTTAACGAGTGTCGATACCGCCCATTTAAAAACCACTCTTCCGTTTTGATGGAGCTTATTATCAGCCACAATCTTTTCATCATTCAGATAAAGAGCCCGGTTCGAAAGATATAATTCTTTACCATAAGAACCATCTGTATCGGTAAGGGCATTAAATATACCATTGTGTTCACTGGCTTCGACAATTACTGCTCCGGCACCATCCCCGAACAAAATACACGAAGACCTATCGGAAAAATCCGTTACTTTGGAAAGAGTCTCTGCTCCTATTACCAATACTTTCCGGTGGGTTTTAGCAGCTATCAGCCCTTTTGCAAGAATAATTCCATAAACAAACCCGCCACAGGCGGCAGAGATATCTATACAACCTGCCTGTTTAATATTTAACTTGTTTTGTACCTGGCTCGCTACACTGGGAACCGTTTGGTCGGGTGTAGTCGTAGCTACAATGACAAAGTCAATATCTCCCAGTTCCTTATTATAATTTTCCGATAAGGATTGTACGGCTCCCACGCACAAATCGGAAGTAAATTCATTTTCTAACGCAAAAAATCTTCTCTCTATACCTGTCCTCTCCCTAATCCACTGGTCGGAAGTATCCAAAAAATCCTCAAAATAAGAATTTTTGATTTCTTTTGCCGGATGACAGATCCCTATCGATGTGATTATTGAACTCATTTTATTATAATTTTATTACTTATTAGTAAGTAAGTATTTCTGAGAAAAAATATATTAAATATTTAATAAACTCGTTTGAACAGACTTGTAAACATCATTCCTTAAGACCTTATTCATTAATAAGGCGGAAAGCATAGAAGAATGTATCACATACGCCCGTGCCCTCGGGGTATCGTTAAAGATAAGTTCTCCGCTTTCTTTCCCTTTGGAAAGTAATTCGGTAAGCCAATTAATAATCGTGTTGACCAATTTTTGCAATTCTTCCTGCATCTTTTCCGGAAGTGTATCGTATGAAGACGAAAGTGAACCTACAATACAAATCCAATGATTCTTTACGAAGCTGTCGTGCATAGTAATATATCTTTTCAACTGTGTCCGGATGCTTAAATTCCTCCACGAGTTGACCTTTTCATTGAAAGCTGTAAGATTTACTTTTATTATTTCTACTCCCAGATCCCCTTTTGTAGGAAAATAATAGTGTATAGCCGCATTTTTTATATTCAGCTTCCCGGAGATATCCGCATAACTAAAAGCGTTGTATCCTACCGACCGGACCATTTCATTAGCGATACTTATTATTTCACTTCGGGTATCCTTCATTCTGCAAAGATACAAATTTACTTAGTAGTAAGTAGAATAAAAAGAATTATCTTTGGCTAGTAAATAATGAAAATTAAATATCTTTGGATAAAGATATAAGGAGATCAAAACAAATTTAATAACAAACACCTAAAATTTTTATCATGAACAGTCTTAAAATCAATAAGATAAATTTCGTAATCGATTGTGAAGATGCCGGAATACTGGCAGAGTTTTACAGTAAATTGCTGAATTGGGAGTGGACACATCCGCGTGCAAACGGGTGGGCTGCCATAACATCCCCTTCCGGGATGGTCTTTGCCTTTCAGGAAGTGGAAGGCTATACACCTCCCGTATGGCCCTGGGAAAATGGAGAACAAGGCCAGATGCTTCATATGGATTTCTATGTCGATAACCTGGAAGAAGCGGTACAATATGCGGTGAAGTTAGGAGCAAAAGAGGCCAAAGAGCAATATTTCAGAACTTCACGAACCATGATTGACCCGGCAGGTCACCCCTTTTGCCTCGACACAGATGAACCGGAATAAAGAGGAATGCATATACTAAACAGTTTTACCCGACACCGGCTTTTCCGTTAACCACTTCTTCTATAAAGTATCGATGTACCCTATTGTCGGAAGTCAGTTCTGGATGATAAGAAGTGACCAGGATATTCTTACTCCGGGCAGCTACTATACGATTATCTACCTCCGATAATATTTCAACCCCCGGACCCGCAACTTCAATATAAGGAGCACGGATAAAAGTCATGGGAATAATTCCTATTCCTTTAAATTCGGCTTCGGTAAGAAAACTTCCCAACTGCCGCCCGTAAGCATTACGCCTGACTTCAATATCTATAACTCCAAAATGAGCCGATTCCTTATCTGCAATCTTCTTAGCCAAAAGTATCATTCCTGCGCATGTACCAAAAGTGGGTAAACCTTCCTGGATTTTCTTTTTCAAATCATTGTAAAGATCCAGATCTTTCAATAATTTCCCCATAGTGGTACTTTCTCCTCCCGGGATAATTAATCCATCCATGTCTTTGTTTAGGTCTTCTTTCTTTCGTATTTCAAAGGAACCGATTTGCAACGATTGAAGCATCCGGATATGCTCTATAAACCCGCCTTGTAAGGCCAAAACTCCTATTATCATTTAGATTCCCCGTTCTGCCATTAGCAATTGAATTTCATTTTCATTAATCCCTACCATAGCTTCTCCAAGATCCGCAGATATTTCGGCCAATAGTACCGGATCGTTGAAATTCGTGACTGCCTTCACAATAGCCTGTGCTCTTTTGGCAGGATTTCCTGACTTAAAAATACCTGAACCTACAAAAACTCCTTCCGCCCCTAATTGCATCATCAATGCGGCATCGGCAGGAGTAGCGACCCCTCCGGCAGCAAAATTCACCACGGGAAGCTTTCCGTTTTCATGTACACTTCTCAATAATTCAACAGGAACCTGCAATTCTTTCGCTGCGTAATACAATTCATCTTCCTGCATATTTTGTATCCGTCTTATTTCGGATGTCATCGCCCGCATATGTCGCACGCCCTGAACCACATCTCCTGTTCCCGGTTCGCCTTTAGTACGAATCATAGATGCTCCTTCAGCAATACGGCGCAGCGCTTCACCTAAGTTTTTAGCACCACAGACAAAAGGAACTTTGAATTTGGATTTATCGACGTGATATTTATCGTCTGCCGGAGAAAGAACTTCACTTTCGTCTATATAATCAATTTCCAGAGCTTCCAATATCTGGGCTTCCACAAAATGCCCGATACGCACTTTAGCCATAACAGGGATACTCACAGCTTCCTGTATTCCTTTTATCATTTTAGGATCACTCATCCGCGAAACGCCTCCGGCGGCACGAATATCGGCAGGTATCCTTTCCAATGCCATTACCGCTGCCGCGCCTGCTTCTTCCGCAATACGCGCCTGTTCAGGAGTGGAAACATCCATAATTACCCCGCCTTTTAGCATTTGAGCCAAATTCTTATTCAGTTCATACCTTTCATTGATCTTTTCTCTTTGCATAATTTATAATTTTAGATAATATTTTATGCAAAAATATAGCTTAATTGGACTATATTTGTGTACCAGTTTAAACAAATATTCCTAGTCCAGATGATACGACCTTGGTTGCTTCAATTTAAAATAGATAAAAACTCTTCTAAAGCAATCTATCTCCAGATTGCAGACGAGATCATCTCGTATATTAAGAACGGAACTCTAAAAGCGGGTGAAGCCTTACCCGGAACCCGGCAGATAGCCTCTTCTCTGAATGTAAACCGCAATACAGTCGTACAGGCATTCGATATCCTTTTATCGGAAGGATGGTTAGCAACCTCCGAACGAAAGGGCAGTTATGTCTCCGATAAATTACCTTCCGTTATCTTATCCCATAAAAGCAATACAAAGCAACATCTTTCAAGCATAGAAGTCCCACGAAACGATAGGATATTCTTCGATGATGGATTTCCGGATACTACCTGTGCTCCCATGAACGAACTGGCACGTTCTTACCGAAGGATATTCGCAAAAAAAGCCGGATGGCAGGTGATGAATCTGGCAAGTGAATTCGGCGACATACATTTCAGAGAAGCTGTATCGAAAATGTTGAATTACAATCGGAGCATGAATACTTCTGCCAAGCAGATCTGCATTACACGGGGAAGCCAGATGGCATTTTATCTCACGGCACAATGTCTTTTAACAAAAGGTGACGTCGTATTGATCGAGAATCCGGGATTTAAGCCGGCATGGGAAACTTTCACCCACGCGGGAGCAAAGCTCCTACCCATTCCTGTTGACGAAGAAGGAATCCGAACCGATATTATAGAAGAAGTATTACAGAAAAACAAAGTAAAAGCCATTCATATCACTCCGCATCACCAATACCCGACCACAGTCACGCTTAGTCTGAGCAGAAGATTAAAACTCATTGAGTTATCCAACGAATATCAGTTCACGATTATTGAAGACGATTACGACAACGAGTACCATTTCGGCCAACGCCCGGTAATGCCCGTTTCTGCTTATGAAGGCGTTCATAATTATATATATGTAGGAACTTTGAGTAAGTTAATAGCTCCGGCTATTCGCATCGGATATATATACAGTTCTACGGACTTTATAGAACAAGTGGGAAATTTACGGAGAATTATTGACCGGCAAGGAGACAGTATTATGGAACAAGCGATCCTGGAACTGATAAATTCGGGAGATATTACGCGCCATAAAAAAAGAATGGTTAATTACTATATGGAGAAAAGAGACTTTTTTGATTCTCTTCTGGACTATTATCTGAAAGATAAGGTTATCTATAAAAAACCCGACGGCGGATTGGCCTTCTGGCTTCAACCACTGGAAAATAAAGACCTTCATAAAATAAACGAATTAACCCATCTGAAAAAGGTAGGATTCTATACTCCCGACCGGTTTAGTTTTTCAGAGCCTGTTTCCGGAATAAGATTAGGTTATGCTTCCCTGTCCAAAGAGAATCTGGAAAAAGGAATAAAAGTTTTATCCAAATATTTATAGCAGTTAATAATCTGAAAATCCCTACTTCCCTTACTAAAACATAACTGCCCATAGGGATGTTTAAATAAGGAGAAGGGAGATTATATCCGTTGAAAGATAAAATCTAATCTTTTGACTTATTTTTTGTCTAAAAGTTTTGCTATTAAATAAAAAAGTTATACTTTTGTAATCATTACAAGATGTTAAAAATAAAACTATAAATTATGACACCAATTATTAATTCAATTATTCCTGAGTTCAAAGTGAACGCTTACCACAACGGTGATTTCAAAACAATTACAGACAAAGATGTAAAAGGTAAATGGGGTATATTCTTCTTTTATCCTGCCGATTTTACTTTTGTTTGTCCGACTGAACTGGAAGATATGGCGGACAATTATGCTAAGTTTCAGGAAATGGGTGTAGAAATTTATTCGGTTAGTACCGACACTCATTTTGTTCATAAAGCATGGCACGATCATTCACCCAGCATTCAAAAGATTAATTATCCGATGTTGGCTGATCCTACCGGAGCTTTATCATGTGCGTTAGGAGTATATATCGAAGAAGAAGGAATCGCATACCGCGGAACATTCTTATTCAATCCAGAAGGAGAAATTAAAGTTTGCGAAATCCACGATAATGGTATCGGAAGGAATGCAACTGAATTGCTTCGTAAAGTAGAAGCTGCACAATTCGTAGCTGAACATCCGAACGAAGTTTGCCCTGCTAAATGGAAAAAAGGAGATAAAACTCTTAAACCTGGAATTGATCTTGTAGGAAAGATATAATTTAGATAATGTTACAAAGATAATGGGGTAAATTGTTTCATAACATTTGCCCTATTTTTTTAAATTAAAAGCTATACTTATGTTAGACACTTCATTAAAAGAACAGGTAAAATCTATCTTTTCCAATCTTTCTTCTTCTTATGTGTTGGATATTTATATCAGTGATTCACATGAAGAACGGGAAGAATTAATCGGATTACTGGAAGATGTTGCTTCCTGCTCCGACAAGATAGAATGTAAAATAAATACAGGGAATGGATTAGAATTCCATATTCTGAAAGACGGGAAAAGAAGCGGAATTAAATTCCGCACCGTTCCAAACGGTCATGAGTTCTCCACTTTACTCTTGGCGATATTGAATTTAGATCTCAAAGGGAAGAATTTTCCCGATGAATTCATTCAAAACCGGGTAAAAGCTCTTAAAGGAAAGATCAATATTACCACGTATGTTTCACTTACTTGTACCAACTGTCCGGATGTAGCGCAAGCTTTCAATCTGATGACTGTAATTAATCCGGATATAACTCACGAAACTGTTGACGGAGCCATAAATCAGGAAGAAGTCGACAGATTAAAGATACAAGCGGTTCCTTCGGTATATGCCGACGGGGAGTTTATTCATTCGGGACGTGCCGATTTTGGAGAATTGCTCGAAAAACTGGAAACAAAATATGGAACGGAAACAGCATCTGCAATATCCGGAGAAAGAAAAGAATACGATGTAATCGTTATCGGTGGAGGGCCGGCAGGTTCTTCCGCAGCCATTTATTCCGCACGTAAAGGACTTAAAGTTGCTGTTCTGGCAGAACGTATCGGAGGACAGGTAAAAGAAACGGTAGGTATAGAAAACGTTATTTCGGTACCTAAAACTACAGGTCAGCAGTTGGCCAACGATCTTAGGACTCATATGTTGGAATATCCTATCGACATCCTGGAAAATCGAACGGTAGAGAGATTGGAACTGGATGGAAATCAAAAAGTAATTTCTGTAAAGGGAGGTGAGGTGTATGTGTCTCCTGCACTTATTATTGCTACCGGAGCAAACTGGCGCAGACTGAATGTGGCAGGAGAGTCTCAATACATCGGTAAAGGAGTTGCTTTCTGTCCTCATTGCGACGGCCCCTTTTACAAAGGAAAACATACCGCAGTAATCGGAGGAGGAAATTCCGGTATTGAAGCGGCTATTGACCTTGCGGGAACATGCTCTAAGGTTACTGTTTTTGAATTCCTTGAAGACTTAAAAGCAGACAAAGTATTACAGGAAAAACTTAAAAGTTTACCTAATGTTGAAGTCTGTGTTGGTTCTCAGACTATGGAAGTAATCGGAGATAACGAAAAACTTGTGGGTATTAAAGTGAAAGATCGTAAAACCAATGAGGAACGGATCGTAGATCTGGATGGTGTGTTTGTACAAATCGGACTAAAAGCAAACAGTGATGTTTTCAAAGATCTTCTGAAAACAAATGCTATCGGAGAGATAGAAATCGACCTGTTTTGCAGGATCAACGTACCGGGGATATACGCTGCAGGCGACGTGTCTACGGTGCCTTATAAGCAAATCATAATATCAATGGGAGAAGGAGCAAAAGCTGCTCTATCGGCTTTCGAAGACAGAATAAGAGGATTATTATAATAAAAAAATGCAATTATGAAATTAACGAAAAAACTTTCAGATGCCTTTAATGAACAGATTAAAGCGGAAATGTGGTCGTCCAACCTTTATCTTTCCATGGCCGTATATTTTATGGATATGGGTCTTGACGGGTGTGCTCATTGGATGAAAAAGCAATCAGAAGAAGAGTTGGAACATGCATACAAATTAATTGATTACTCCATGAAAAGAGGAGGGAAAGTGGTGATCGATCATATTGACGCAATTCATGAAAAATGGGAGAACCCACAAGCTGTTTTCGAGCATGTTTACAGTCATGAATGCCATGTTTCGGAATTAATCGATAAATTAATGGATTTAGCGATTGAGGAGAATGATAAAGCAACCCAGGAATTCCTTCGTTGGTTTATTATAGAACAGGTAGAAGAAGAGGAAACAGTTCAAGGGATTCTCGATAAGTTCAATATATTTGGAGTACACGGTCTTTATTCTATCAACCATGATTTAGGAAAAAGATAATAAAGAAAAGAACTTAACAAACAAAAAATGCACGGACATCTCTCCGTGCATTTTTTATTTAGAATTGTAACATTCTGATTAGGGTTGATAAACCGGGAACTCTTTACCATCCCAGGAAACTGCTACGATTTTAGTTGCTCCTGCCGGATAAGGAACAATAGTAGAAGAATTATCTTTTACTCCCGTGCCAGCCATGGTTATCCGAACCACTTCTTCTCCCTGGTAAGTTTTATAGACAACGGCATTCTTCCATACGGAATGATTAACTGTACGAGATGTTCCGCTTCCAGTAACCCCTGTATTCAGAGTTCCTTCCACCGGAAGTTGCTCGTTGTAAATTCTAATTGTATTACCGCTGATGTAGTTAATAACGCCGGTAGGTTTTTGCCATCCGTTTTGAGCAACGAAATCTCTCACTTCCTGACACATAGCTTCTGTAATGGTAAGCCTCTGGGTTCCGTAGTCGTCTATAGTCTGGTCAACGGGTTTCAACATACCTGCCTTTTCAAAGAACTCTATGAGATCGGTTTGTGTATATTTACAGGCTCTTTTCATAAAATTAATCTGATGCTGTCCATTTGAGAAGCTGCCATCCGCAGTATTTCTTGTTTCTTCACAGATATCACCGTACCAATCGGGCTTAGCCCACGGAGCATCTCCTGCCACCTTGAAATAAAGATTCAATTGCCACATAGGAACTAATTTTACAAAATGGTCGCTTGTACCATCCTGACCCCACTGGAACAACCAATTATCTCCCAAAAGGACTCCATAATGAAGATGAGAATTAAAACGACCTCCCATAACACTTGTTCCTCCCTGTATATCCGTACAAGTTTCATGCTCTAAACGCAAGTGAAGAGTCGAATATTTTGTGGTCAGCATATACTGAGCATAAGAAGAGAAAATATTGTTCGTACATTCCACTGTACCGATCCATCTTAATCCCGGACGAATTTGGTTCACATGCCCATACTCGTGAGCAATTCCCCAGCTATTATCTCCTGTTACAATAGTTGAAGGTCTTCCTACCGCACTCATGGAAGAATTTACAAATGCAGCTCCAATACCGTCGGCATGCATATACCCTGTTTCCATATTTCTGGAAAACATATGATTCTTTGGAATTTTATTGTACTTAACCAATCCCATTTGTTCGAATTGCATGTAAATAATTTCATCGTAAAGTTCAATCAATCTCATACCATCCGTCGGGCAAACAGATTTCAAAGAAGCCACATGGAAAGAAAGATTTGTATAATTTCCTTTTATATCCAGATGAGTTCCTACGGCACTGTTCAATATTGTAGGCCAATCTTCGGCTTCATGTATATTCCTGTCGAAATAACCATTCACTCCACCCCCTGCAATATGAATTTTAATCGGTTCAGCAGTCTGGTAATTTAAAGTATAATAATTAATGTAGGTCTGTCCTGAAATACCCGGAGTAATATAATTAATACCTTGTCTCAGAATATGGGATCTGGAAGTATTGGTCGTCCAGTTGCGAATAGTAAGAGAAATATCTTCCCCTTTGGTATCCGGAACAAATACAACCAATTGTTTTCCTGTTTCCGCCCAAATTCCGGTAGGATTCTCGTATTGATTGTATGAACTGGTTTTGAATTCACTTACCAGATTGCTAACCGGACGATAAGCCTCATACTCCTGAACCCTGAAAAAAGGATATTCGCCGGATAGATATTCCAATGCCAGCTTTTTGAAAAAGACAGGCATAGATTTGTTTTCAAGGATTTGTTCACGGGTTACACCGGGTTTTAATCCGGAATAAATATCATCAATAAATATTTCAGTTAAATCAATACCACTGGTATTTTCCCTGTAGAATTCCATCTCTGCACAACTGGCGTATCCTACCGTATTATCATCTGCAACGCCGGATTCAATCACAAACCGAAAGGCTTTTGGGTTGAGGATAGGTTCGTCAAATTCCATAGTAGATTGTTCAGAGGAACCTCCGAAATCATAATCATTGATTTTAATCACCTCATCCTGCTGATTGATATAATAGAGAGAAAATTCGATGAAATTTCCATTTACTCCCGAAGAGCGTGGATGATAAATTATATAATCCACCTGCTCCGCATCGTTAAAATAAAAGTTCAATGTAATTGGAAATTCCGTTTCATCCCACGAAGAATGATACATGGTGGACATATTTCCGTCGTAGGCGAATTTAATATCTCCTTCGGTAGCTCTATCCGGTTCAAAATTACTTGCATCCGCACTGGAAGGAATAATTTTGAAATCACCCATCTGTTGTAATGTTTCAATCGGATCAATCGTAAAAGAAAGAGTAAGTTCTTCCTGTGCACGGCTATTGAAAATAGTACACAATAAGAAAATAGCCGTTAGCCCTATATATTGAATTCTTTTCATTGTTTTAATA